>CAZKPH010000013.1:0-18933 GCA_964554605.1 uncultured Ferruginibacter sp. | reverse complement strand
ATGCGTTCTAGATAAAAGACGGGCAGTTTCTTGCTATCACAGATATCCCTCATTTCTAGTTGTATAAGCGCCGCATATCCATTGTAAAATCACTCAACAGCCTCCTGATTAATTCTTCATAAATATCCTGTTTTGCTGCTTGTGTATATTTTTCATTGATCAGGAGCCAGTCATTGGATGTAAGGGCACGGCTGTCGCCGGTGAAACTTGCAGTACGTTTATCAATTGTATAGACTTTATAAAAACGATTACTATAAACAGTTCTCCTATCGTTAAAATCAGTGATATGGCAATCCATAGAGACACTGGCATCTGCCAGATACCTTTTAACATAAACCGTGGCACTTACGGTAACGGACACCTGTTTTCCATCTTTTGTTTCGGCAATATCTTTTGTAACATTATAGCTATAGTTACTGATGTTGAAAGGGTTGAAATGAAGGCCATAAAAATATATATCCATTTGCTGATCGGGTATAATATCATTATTCCGGTCAAAATCCCATGAAGTATAAAATTTATTAAGCCTGGCAGTACCGATATGATTTAATTCCCACATAACCTGATCGCTAAGTTTAGCCGTATTCAGGTTATCAAAATAGCTGAACCGCTGATCGATAGTATTTACTTTTATCCGGGTTAGGGCTGCTTCATACGCTTCTGTAACTTTTGTGCTTACATCTTTATAATCGGGATTAAGTTTTTCCGCTTTAATGAAATTATCATACGCTTTGAGTGCATTGTCCTTGCCCCCCTTTTCCATGAATTTTTCACCTCTTGCATAACGAAACGCTGCGGCTGCATTGGAAGTGGCGGCGAGCTGCTCCGTGTAATCTTTCAACCCGACTACCGGCACATCAGAGATTTTTACGAGTGATTCATACAACTGCTGGCCTCTGTTCAAAGCAGATAACTGCAGATCGAACCTGTCAGCCGGTTTTAATTTTTCGGCACGCCTTACAGTGCTGTCAATCTGACTGATTGATGCATGATATGCATCAGCCACAATCCTGGCGGCTTTTTCATTCCGATTGTCTTTCCTGTAATCAGCAAGAGCCGTATAAAATGCTTTTTCATAATTCCCTTTATCCAGTAATTTTTGCGCATTACGGCAGGAAATAAAAAACAATACTGCTAATGCAAGAAGATACCTGGGGTACATAATATTATATTTCGGTGTTTTATCTCTATGGGAAAATGCCCAACTCTGAATATGAAGTAGCCACTTTATTAATAGCGCTTACATAAGCAGCTGTACGCATGTCCGGGATTCCGGGGTTCGCCTTCCAGATATCAATGATCTCTCTGGTAGCGCCGATCATGGTCTCTTCCAGCCCGCTATGGACAAGATCGATTTCATCCGGGCCATGTTTAATCAATTGCCTTTCTTTTTCGCTTACCTGCTTTCCGGTGAGTTCTTCGATCTGGCTTAAGATATGCGCATTAAGGTTTTCAGTAAATCTCTTCTCCAGCCTGCCATATCTGACATGGCTGAGATTCTTAAGCCATTCAAAATAACTAACCGTAACACCCCCGGCATTCAGATACATATCCGGCACACAAAGAATCCCTTTTTGTATGAATATTTCATCAGCTTCAGGTGTGCAAGGCCCATTGGCCGCTTCGCCAATTATCCGGGCTTTTATACGAGGAGCATTCTCCTCATTAATAACATTTTCCAATGCGGCAGGTATCAATATATCACAATCCAATTCGAGGGCATCCGTATTCTTTGAAAGATTCACAGCGCCGGGAAAGCCTACAATTGTACCTGTTTTTTTCCTATATTGGAATACATCTTCTTCATTAAGTCCCTGTGGGTTCATAATTGCTCCCTCCATTTCGGCAAGTGCCACCACTACAGCGCCATGTTCCCTAAAAAACTTGGCACAATGATACCCTACATTACCCAATCCCTGTATCACTACCCTTTTCCCTTCAATACCCAACGATAGTCCCAGTTTTTGCATAATATCCCGCATGTTGCATACTTCCCGTATACCATAGAATACTCCCAGCCCGGTCGCTTCTTTCCTTCCTCTCACACCGCCTTGCGAAACTGGCTTGCCTGTTACGCAGCCCTCGGCATCTATTTCACCGGGTCGCAATGACTGGTAGGTATCAAACATCCATGACATTTCTCTTTCGCCGGTACCATAATCCGGCGCAGGCACATCAATACCCGGACCGATAAAATTCTTCTTTACTAATTCAGAAGTATAACGCCTTGTAATCTTTTCGAGTTCGTATGCCGAATATTTTTTCGGATTGATCCTTATACCACCTTTGGCTCCGCCAAAAGGCACATTCACAATAGCGCATTTGTAGGTCATCAGTGAAGCCAACGCCATTACTTCATCCTGATTTACTTCATCGCTGAAACGGACACCCCCTTTACACGGAGATTTATGCTGGCTATGCTGAACACGGTAGGCTTCAATAACTTCAATATTCCCATTATCCCTTTTGATGGGAAAACGCATCTGATAAACACTATTACACTCCTTTATCTGATTCAGGATCCCGGCATCCCATTGAGTAAACTGTGCTGCTTTGTCAAAACTTCTTTCCACACTTTGAAAGAAGCTATAGTTTTTCTTTGCTGGCATAAGATGTATTTTAAATAAACAATCGTCAACGGCATAATGCCTTAGTGTTGATTATTTTCCAATTTTTTGACTTTACTGTCTATCCGTACCAGATAGAGGATAAACCCGACCAGTATAGTTATACAAACAGCCATTACAACATATATTTTATTATGGCTACGCATGGCAGGCTCGTTTATCCCTGCAGGTTGAGCTATAATATTGTTTTGGATAAACAATAACATTAAAACAATTATAGCAATAATTTTTTTACTCATGAATTAGTTTTTTATCTTTTAGTAACTGGATACGGATATTTATTGTAGCTATCCAAACGCCAAGCAATGCCCACCCGATCACTGCCGGCCAGAAAACCAGGCGCATTTGTGGATCAAGGTCTGAACCATTCAATCCCGGATTGCCCTGAACCCCTTTACCCCCGGGGTGCAAAGATTCTACCAACCTGGGAAGTATCATGATAAGAGGAATGTAAATAAAATAAGCAAAAATGTTGTACACAGCGCTAACCCTCGCTCGTTTGTCTATATCGATCAGAGAATTACGCAATACCAAATAGGCAAAATAGGTTAGCAACGCAATGGCTACACCTATTTGTTTTGGATCGTTGCTCCAGGGAGCGCCCCATGTGTAATTTGCCCAAATGGCACCTGTCACTACCCCAAGTATACCCATGTAAATACCCGTTTTTGCGAAATTAACTGCATAGATATCATGCTTCAGGTTGGGACAACGTAAATACTTAACAGAGTACACCAAAGAGGCCGTCAATAAAATGATCTGCCCGAACCACATCGGTACATGGAAGAACAGGTTCCGTATGGTTTCGTGGAGATTGCCAATATCTGGCACTTTTACAAGGAACCCTGCCACGAATGTATATATCAACAATACAACCGATAATATTTTCCACCAGCGTTTATACATAATAACTGAATAGGTAAAGTTAATAAAAGTGATAGCAATGTAAGCGTTCTTTCTATTTGTTTGCTAATCTTTCCATAAAAAAGGAAATAATATAATGGACAAAACAATAACCAGAATATCCAGCCCTATTAACATAAAACTTATCTGCCATAATGCGCCTTCTCTAAAAGCCTCTCCGAAAGCTACTTTAGACAAACGAATCAGCAGCAACAACTGAGGTATAATAAGCGGGAACCCTAGTATTGCCATTAATGCTGCATTTTGCTGGGCCTTGGCTGCTATTGCTGCTAACAGCGTAAAAACAAGGCTTAGGCTAATCCCTCCCAGGCAAACTATGGCCACAAACATAAGAATATCGCTAAGAGGGTTCTTGAGCAATATGAGAAATAGCCCCAGGCTTAAAATGCTCATCAACAGCATTACCACAACATTGTACACCAGTTTGGCAATAATAAATTCCTTTGCGCCCGCAATGGAATAAAAATAGAGCATACGACCTTTCCCTTCCTGAAGAAAACTTTTTGCTACAGCATTCACACATACAAATAACTGTACTATCCAAAACAAGCCATTCCATACTACCGCATCGGGATCATTCATCGAAAGGTAGATAACAAATATGGTAGCTACCACATAAAGCAATATGCCATAAAAAATATGCTTCTGCCTCAATTCGAGCAAAAGGTCCTTTTTCAGCAAAGCCAATACAGATTTATACATTGTAAATGCAAGTTTACAATTAAAATTGTAAATATTACTGTCCCGGTTTTTATCTTATTTTGCATATATGCTGAAAATACTTATTGCAACGATTTTACTTTCATTTTCAATAGTATCCGGGTGCCCAGCACAGAACGACACTACTTTTTCCTTTAAAAATGCAAAAAAAGAAAACAGGGAAAGGCTATACGCGGCACTTACCCGGATTATTAATAAGAATCTTCAATTACCATTAACAGACAGCACGAAAGAAAACTGGCAATACGCACTTGATGCCGTTAAACTTTTGCAATTAAAAACACCCTATATCAAAGATTGCATACTATCAGCATTCGAAACCGACAAGAAGAAAAGCCTCGCATTCGATATAGCGCTAATGCAGACAGTATATTCTTTATATCCGGATTCATTCATACCACAGGTAAAGAGATTGCTATCAACAAAAGATTCCCGCTTATTTGCGCTTTGCGCAAATTATCTTCTGCAAAATGACTCAGGCAATATTTTCAGAGGCGAGCTGAAAAAAATGTGTATGCCGAATGCCTTGAATGCGAATGACAGTACCATTCTGGATTGCCTGAGGCACGATATCGAAAATACAGATACATTCCTCTCTCCACAACAACTGAAACTGTTATTAAAAAAGGATTTCCTTAAAGGACAAATCATCATGTACAGTTTTCAGCGCCATTGCAGGGATTACCCGGGCGTGGTACTGATAAGAGAAGTAAACGGGAACTTTGTTACAACAGATTCTCCGAATATTTTTTCCGTGCCGCAATTGGGAAGAAGTCTCGGGAATTATGCTTATTATTTCCCGGGAGGCAATACACCACAAGGAATATATCAAATGAGGGGTTTTGCTATTTCCCGTTCGAACAGCATCGGACCAAGCCCCAATATTCAGATGGCAATGCCGTTCGAAATACCACCCAATGTTTTTTGTAAAGACACCACTATTACAGATTCCGTTTGGGATATAGCCAGGTACCGTGCTTTATTGCCCGATACACTGAAAAACTATTATCCGCTATATCAAAGTTATTTTGCCGGCAAAGCCGGAAGAACAGAAATCATTGCACATGGCACTGTGGTTGACCCTGAGTACTATAAAAAGCAGGCTTATTACCCACATACCCCAGGTGAAGGATGCCTTAGCTCGGTTGAATTATGGGATACCGTTTCAGGAAAAAGATTATTTAGCAACCAGCAAAAAATATGCGACGCATTAAAAGCAATTGGCGGTGCATACGGCTACTGCCTGGTTATTGAATTGAACGATGTAAAGAAACCTGTTGCTATCGAAGATATTTTACCTTTATTGCCCTGATATTATTCAATATGGAATTAATTTGGACATACAAACACTTTACAGAACTAACAACGGATGAACTTTATGCAGCCTTACACCTGCGCAATATGGTTTTTGTAACAGAACAAAATTGTGCATACACAGATACTGATTATAAAGACCAGCTAAGCCGGCATCTGATGGGATGGTATGACGGAACCCTGGTAGCCTACTGCAGGATATTGCCGCCGGGCGTTAGTTATCCCGGCCCTGGCATCGGCAGGGTAATCACCCACCCGGGATGGCGAGGAAAAAATATCGGGAAATTGCTTATGAAAATGGCTGTGGAGAAATGTAACGAAGATTTCAGAAAGTACACAATTACAATCGGAGCACAACTATACCTGAAAAATTTCTATGAATCTTTAGGTTTTATTCAAGTGAGCGAAGTATATGATGAAGACGGCATTGATCATATACAAATGAAAAGGCCATAACGTCAATAGAGTTCTGTTTTTAAAAACACGGCAGTATGGCTTTCTTTTACGTTTACCAGTTTCTCCGGTTCTCCTTCAAATAGTATCCTTCCGCCTCCATCGCCCCCTTCGGGGCCTATATCTATTATATGGTCTGCTACTTTGATAACATCCATATTGTGTTCTATTACCAAAACCGTATTGCCCCGGTCTACCAGTTTGCTAAGCACTTCCAATAAATGTTGTATATCCTGAAAATGCAATCCCGTTGTAGGTTCATCGAGGATATAAAAAGTCTTTCCGGTATCTTTTTTCCCTAATTCGGTTGATAATTTTACACGTTGGGCCTCACCTCCGCTAAGTGTAACGGCGCTCTGCCCTAATGTGATATACCCTAACCCAACATCCTGCAAAACCTTTATCTTTCGGTATATATACGGCACAGGCTGAAAAAAATCCACGGCTTCATCCACAGTCATGTCCAATACATCACTGATAGATTTTCCCTTGTAGCGTATTTCTAGTGTTTCCCTATTATAACGCCTCCCGTTGCATTTTTCACAATGTACATATACATCCGGAAGAAAATTCATTTCTATCACACGCATTCCGCCCCCTTCACACATATCGCATCTGCCACTTTTTACATTAAATGAAAAACGCCCTGCATTATAGCCCCTTATTTTCGCTTCCGGGACAGCGGCGAATAATGCCCGTATATCTGTAAAAAAACCACAATACGTTGCCGGATTACTGCGAGGCGTCCTTCCAATCGGAGATTGATCTATTTCAATTACCTTATCAATGTCCTCCAGCCCGGATATAGTATTATAAGGCAGCGGGTTTATTTTGGAATGATAACAATGCCTGCTCAGGAGCGGGTACAAAGTTTCGTTGATCAATGTAGATTTTCCACTTCCGCTTACTCCGGTTACGACAATTAGTTTCCCTAACGGGAAACGGATATCCACCTGTTTGAGGTTATTCCCTGCCACGCCGTTCAACTCAATATATTTGCCATTCCCTTTTCTGCGTTTAGGCGGCACCTCTATTTTTTTTATTCCCGAAAGATATTGTGCCGTTTCCGATCCGGAACCGATAACTTCATCGGGCGTGCCAACCGCAACTATTTCCCCACCGTGTTTTCCGGCCTTTGGCCCGATATCTACAAGATAATCCGATGCCAACATAATGTCTTTATCATGTTCTACAACTAATACACTGTTACCTATATCCCGCAAATGCCGTAATGCTTCTATTAAACGCTGGTTATCCCGCTGATGCAAACCGATACTCGGTTCATCCAGCACATATGTAATCCCCTGTAGTTGAGACCCGATCTGTGTGGCAAGCCTTATTCGTTGCGATTCGCCACCACTAAGCGTCTTGGAAGGCCTGTTCAGTGTAAGGTAATGTAACCCTACGTCGAGAAGGAACTGAATGCGTTCACGGATCTCTTTCAACACTTCACGTGCAATAATAGCCTGCTTGTTATTCAGTCTTTTCTCAAGCCCGGCAAACCATTTCATCAGCTTATCTAAATTCAAAGACCCCAATTCTGCAATAGTGGTATTATCAATTTTGAACCAATTGCTTTCCTTTCGTAAACGAGTACCATGGCAAGATGGGCATTCTTTCAGTTCCATATATTTTTCTACCCAGTCCCTCATTGCTTCTGTTGCGTTTGATGCACCAAACCATCTGCGGAGCATATTTACTACTCCTTCATAATCTTTCGCATAAAAATCTGCAATTTCACTCACGCTGTCTATCTCTACTTCCAGTAACCTTTCTTTCTCATTCTGCTGGTCATTTCCATACAAAAGAATATTTATTATTTTTCCAGGAAGGTCCCTGACCGGCTTATCAAGGCTAAACCCGTATTTTCTGGCTAATTGCTGTACCTGGCGGAAAATACCTGTATCTCTTTCTTCGCCTAACGGCAAAATGGCCCCTTGATTGATTGTTTTCTCCCAATCGGGTATAACTGCATCCAAATTAACCTGATAAATATTTCCCAACCCTTTACAGGACGAGCAATACCCATAAGGGCTATTAAAAGAAAATGTATTAGGTGAAGGTTCTTCATAACTGATGCCGGTATCTTCGCACATCAATTGTTTGCTATAATGTACAATCCTATTCTCTTCGTTCAGCAGGATAAACATTAAGCCCTTGCCGGCCTGCAACGTTTTTTGAACACTTTGCCCAAGCCTTAGTTTCAGGTCTTCCGTTACTGCCATCCGATCTACAACAACTTCAATATCGTGTATTTTATACCTGTCAAGCTGCATCTTTGGCGTCAGATCTTTTATTTCGCCGTCAATGCGGACTTTTAGATACCCTTTTTTTCGGATATCCTCGAACAATTCCCGGTAATGCCCTTTTCTTCCTCTTACAAACGGTGCCAGCAGGCTAATTTTATTGCCGGAATATTTTTCAAAAATATTCCCAACTATTTCCTCTTCACTAAAACGGACCATTTTTTTGCCGGTATTGTAGCTATATGCTTCTGCAACTCTTGCATACAGCAAACGAAGAAAATCATATATCTCCGTAACAGTTCCGACAGTGCTTCTCGGATTTTTATTGGTTGTTTTCTGTTCTATTGAAATGACAGGTGACAGCCCTGCAATTTTGTCCACGTCCGGCCTTTCCATATCTCCGATAAATTGCCGAGCATAGGCCCCAAAACTCTCCATATAACGGCGCTGCCCTTCATTATAAATCGTATCAAATGCCAAAGAAGATTTTCCACTTCCGCTTACACCGGTAAATACCACCAGTTTATTTTTGGGCACACGGATATCAATATTTTTAAGATTATGTTCCCTGGCACCGGACACTTCTATGAATCCGCCTGTAGGAATAGTAAGTTTCGAATTTTTCTTTTGTGCCATGAGCAAAATGTAGCTGTAAATATACTAACAATTCATTTCGTGTATAGTTGTTATATTGCGTAAAAAAATGTTTGGCCTATTTGGTAAAAAAGAAAGCAATAATTCCATTGGTTTACTAACGGACAGAGTATATATCAGCAAAAATGCAAAAGATAAAGCAATTGTAAGCCTGGCAAGTACGGATACACATGCAATCTTTATTGGCTGGTTTACCGATACCGTAAATTATTACAAATCCCTTTTTGAAAGCCGGTCTCTTGAAACGGCCAGGATACACGATGCAAAAACAGTCAATATGCCTGTACTGGAAAACAAGGCTGTTATTTTTCTGGAGCATTATCCCATCCAGGCAAAAGAAACAACTTTTTGTGAAAGCAGGAAACTGGAAAAAAGCGTTGTTTACAGTTCGCTGGATGAACCTTTATTCAAACATTTCGGAAGCGATAAAATGATACCAATCATTAAGATGCTGGGCATGAAAGAAGAAGAAGCCATTGAACACAGTTTTGTATCAGAAGCAATACAAAAAGCACAATTAAAAATATCGGAGAAAGTAATGGCAGAGATCAGTACACACTCACAGGAAGAGTGGCTAAAAAAAAATCTTTCGGAATAATATTTAACCCTTTAAATATTGTTATCGAGAAACTGTTGTAGTTCCACTTCAGTTTTTATAAGCACATCCCTTGTCTTACTCCCCTGGCTAGGCCCAACAATCCCCGCTGCTTCTAACTGGTCCATCAACCGCCCCGCACGGTTATAGCCCAGTTTCATTCTTCTTTGCAGTAATGATGTACTGCCGATCTGGCTTGCTACTATAAGCCGTGCAGCATCTTCAAAAAGAGCATCTTTATCATCCAGATCGAAATCTTTCGCTTCCATATCCTTTTCATCGACATACTCCGGCAAAAGAAAAGCCTGAGGGTATCCTCTTTGTTCTCCGATAAAGTCTACGATCCTGTCTACTTCCGGCGTATCTACAAAAGCACATTGCAAACGGACCAGTTCACCATTGTGGCTAATAAGCATGTCTCCTTTACCAATAAGTTGTTCTGCACCTCCATGATCAAGAATAGTACGGCTGTCTATTTTACTACTAACTTTAAAGCCTATGCGAGCCGGGAAATTTGCCTTGATGGTGCCGGTAATTATATTAACGCTGGGGCGCTGGGTTGCAATGATAAGATGTATACCCACGGCCCTTGCCAATTGCGCCAGCCTGGCTATAGGCATTTCAATTTCTTTACCAGCCGTCATGATAAGATCTGCAAACTCATCTACTACCAACACTATAAATGGCAGAAAAGCATGCCCTTTTTCGGGGTTAAGCTTCCGGGCAACAAATTTTTCGTTATACTCACGAATGTTGCGGCATCCGGCTTCTTTAAGTAAATCATAGCGGTTATCCATTTCTATGCATAACGCATTGAGCGTATGGACAACCTTTTTTGTATCGGTAATAATAGATTCGTCCTCCCCGGGCAATTTTGCCAGAAAATGCTTTTCAATCTTTTTATAGATACTTAATTCTACTTTTTTCGGGTCGACAAGTACAAATTTCAATTGAGAAGGATGCTTTTTATACAAAAGCGAAACTAATATGGCGTTCAGCCCTACCGATTTACCCTGGCCAGTAGCGCCAGCCATTAGTAAGTGGGGCATACTGGCAAGATCGACGATAAAATTCTCATTATCAATCTTTTTTCCAATTGCAATTGGGAGGGAGAATTTATTATTCTGAAATTTTTCCGAAGACAACATTGTTTTCATACTAACTACAGACTTCTTTGCATTGGGGACTTCAATACCGATAGTCCCTTTCCCGGGAATTGGTGCAATGATACGGATGCCCAGTGCAGCCAAACTTAGAGCAATATCGTCTTCCAGGTTTTTGATACGGGAGATACGGACACCTGCTGCGGGGATGATCTCATACAAAGTAACCGTAGGACCAACCGTAGCTGATATTTTCTGAATTGAGATATCGTAATTCTTAAGTGTATTGATGATCTGGTTTTTATTACTTTCCAGTTCGGTTGAGTCCTGCACAATCTTTTCTCCACCGTAAGATTCCAAAAGGTCCAACGACGGATACTTATAATCCCGAAGGTCGAGGATTGGGTCGTATGGAGTGTTAATAGAAGAAGCCTTTGTGTTGGGCAAAACAGTTTCCTGAACTTTATCAGGTACCGATTTGATTTCTAATTCTATTCCCGTATCTGTTGGTTGTACCTCGGAATCCTTAATCTTGGCAATTGTCTGTGGATCCGCAGATAAAGCAACTGTTACAGGACTAGGGGCTGGTACTGCCTGAGGTTCTTTTTCAACAATTTTCAAATCATGTACCGGTTGAGCTTCTTCAATGGGGGCAGTGTTTATCATCCCGCCTTCACCCCTTACAGAATTTTTTTTTACCTCTTCATCGGAGGAAGCTGTACCACCGTCATTCTCTACCGGTAATTCCACTGCAGTAGATATTTCCTCCCTGACAGGTATCATTCCATCACTGGAAGCCGGGGACCCCTGCTTTCCCGAAGGTATACGAAATACAGGGTTGAAGCGCCAGATAATATAAGAGAAAACCGTAACTGCCAGAATTGCCCATGTCCCTAATTCACCAACAACCTGGTATAGTTTCTCCTTCAACATATCCCCCACTGCACCGCCCCAGGCAAATACAGTACCATTCCCTAAAACAGATGCTGCCAGGCTTAAAACAATCAACCCGGCTAACACATAGCGAATGTTCCGTACAATTGAAAATACCTTTTTCCCGGAAAAGAGATTGACTCCAACAACAAAGAAAAATGTACAAAGAAGGTAAGAAGCCACGCCAAAACCATAATGTATAAACAATGTACATATCAAAACTCCGAAAGTGCCCAACAGATTATCGACTTTTATGTCATCTGCAGGGATAAGAAGATGGCGCCATTGATTGAAATATTTACTATCATTCTCCCAGGTAAATACATAAGAGGTAAAGGCAATAAACAACATACAGGCAATCAGTAGAAATACTGTTCCTGCAATCTTATGTGTTCGCTCATCCTTAAGCAATTGTTTCACTTCCACCGCTTCTTCCTTTTCCGGTTTGAGCGCCGATTTTTCTCCGCCCTTATTCTTTTCAGTTGTTTGCCTGGCTGCCATTACTAACAAAGATATAAAAAACAGTTACTGTATGTAAGCAGTTTTCATTCGTTTTAAAAGGTAAGATAAGTATTTATTTTCTGAGAGTAACGGACAAGGCAAGTAAAAGCCACCCGGCAATGAGGGCTATTCCTCCAAGAGGAGTAATCAAGCCTATTACAGAAGGATAGGAAAAGCCCTTAGCCTGTAGAAAAGTAATTAGGTATAAGGAACCGGAAAACAGGCAAATACCTGTAATAAAGAAAGCTCCTGCATAACGCATTTGCTTATTACCGTATTCCTTATAAAGAATCCCGGTAAGCAATAATGCTACCGTATGATAGAACTGGTAACGGACACCTGTTTCGAAAGCCATCATTGCCTGAAGCGGCAGCAAATGTTTCAAAGCATGCGCCCCGAATGCTCCCGTAATAACGGAAAGTGCTCCTAATAATGAGCCTATCTGAATAAACCGCTTATGCATGTTCGGTATAATTTAAGATATATTCCGAAAGTGTACTGCCGGATATCTCACCTACCGGAATGGTAATCCTGGCAGCTTCATAGAAATTTTTTCTTTCTTCCAGTTTCTTCTCAATAAAAGCCTGGAAACTGCCTTCCCCCGCTTGTTGCAGCACAGGTCTTTTATCTCTTTCCTTTTCCAACCTTTCCGCCAATTGTTGAGGGGTAGCCTTCATGTAAACCGTAATTCCATGCTGATTCATCCATTCCATATTATCGTTGAAACAAGGCGTACCCCCGCCACAGGCTATAATAAGATTAGTTTTACTGATAAAAGTACGTAAGATCAAAGACTCGATCTCACGGAAATACGATTCCCCCTTTTCTGTAAAGACCTGGCCGACCGTCTTCTTCTCATATTTTTCAATAGCATCATCCAGGTCAATAAATGAATAGCCATATTCATCAGCCCAGATCTTACCCCAATGTGATTTACCGCTCCCCATAAAACCTATCAGAAAGATGATAGCAGCTTTTTTTTGTAAAATATTTTCCGGATAACTCTCCATTGTACAAATATAACGCAAGGCTGTATTAATGAAAAAGTGAAATGTGAACGCTATTTCTTTTTAAAATCCCCCCGTTTCCAGGCTTTTATGAACTCACTCCAGGCAAAGGGATTAAAGATATTTTGCGGAGCCGCCTGGCCTGCATAGTAGTTTTTGGCAGATTGGGAATTAATATAATTCTTGGAAGACTCTCGACCATCCCTGGGCAAGGCTGCCATTAAAGCCCTTCGTTTATTCTCATCATTGTTTTGCCTTGCTATCTCCAGGTTATCAGCAGGTACCTGTGTATTCAAAAAATCTCTTTCAAACTGCTCCCGGGTCGGATGTGATTTTATAATCGTGGCAGCAAGGTAAACCGTATCATTTACCATTAGTTGTATTATACTATACTGGTTCCCTTCAATATTGGAAGGTATTTTAACCTGCTTGGGCTTGAACCCTATACAAGTAAATTCTATCTCATCACCTTTTAACACAACAATACTGAAAACACCCTGTGCATTGGTTACGGTACCTCTGTTTTGCCCTTTTACCATCACACTGGCAGACTGGATACCTTTCAGGCTATCCGCTGTCATCACCACTCCGTACAATTGCACCACAGAATCTTTGAAGTTTTCAAACTGGGCCCACGCAGATACCGGAGATAAAAAAATAAAAATTATAAAGTATGTTATGTGTTTTTTCAAATTCCTGAATTTCTGATATTTACCCAATATAATCTTTAAATTATATATAAACTATTTACGGATAACCCACATTCTGCCAAAAATAGCAACATTTGACAATTATAAAAAACAAAGTAAACGTATCAATGTTTATTTTTGCGGTCCTATTAATTTTTTTAACAAATAATTGAAAAAGATGACTACTGAAGATATTTTGAAGGCATTGAGTAATGTGCAGGAGCCCGATCTGGGAAAAGACCTGGTAACGCTCAATATGGTCAAAGACATTGAAATAGACGGGCATAAAGTTTCGTTCACCATAGTATTAACAACACCAGCCTGCCCGCTGAAAGACATGATGAAAAATGCAAGTATCAATGCCATTAAATTATTAGCAGATAAAGACGCTGAGGTTACGGTTAATTTTTCAAGCAATACCAGCAGCAAACGAAACGATACACAAGACTTCCTGAAAGGCGTTAAAAATATTATTGCGGTGGTAAGTGGAAAAGGAGGTGTGGGAAAAAGCACCGTTGCCAGCAACCTGGCCCTTGCTTTATCATTGGGAGGCGCTAAAGTAGGGCTGATGGATGCAGATATCTATGGGCCCAGCCAGCATATAATGTTGGGGCTGCGTGGAGACAGGCCTGTAATGAAAGAAGTAGATGGGAAAGGCATGATCATTCCTATTCAGAAATTTGGTGTTAAAATGATGAGCATCGGCATCCTCATCGATGAAAAACAAGCCGTAGTATGGCGTGGGCCAATGGCCAGCAGCGCCATCAAACAATTTGTAACCGATGTTGATTGGGGAGAACTGGATTACCTTGTTTTGGATATGCCTCCCGGTACCGGCGATATTCACCTTACAATTGTTCAGACAATACCGGTCACGGGAGTAATTGTTGTTACAACCCCGCAAACCATAGCATTGGCTGATGCCAGAAAAGGTATTGCTATGTTCCACCAGGGCCAGTTGAATGTACCTGTGATAGGATTGGTAGAAAATATGAGTTACTTTACTCCTGCCGAACTACCGGAAAATAAATATTATATCTTTGGAAAAGATGGCGGGAAGAATCTTTCCGAAGAATTTGAGATCCCTTTCTTAGGGCAAATCCCTTTGGTACAGAGTATCCGGGAAGGTGGTGACCTGGGTACTCCTGTTATGGTAAGCGATGATGAAATCACGAAAAAAGCTTTTGCTGACTTTGCAGCCAATGTGGTGAGGGGCATTGCTATGAGAAACGCGAACATGCCTCCTACCCGGATACAACAGGTTGTTGTACAATAAACAGAATTTAATCATGACACGCCAGCATATCATTGACCAAATATTTGCAAAAAGATCCTATTTATGTATAGGGCTGGATACAGATATCAGCAAGGTGCCTGCTCACCTGCTTTCTTTTGCCGATCCTGTTTTTGAATTCAACAAACAGATTATCGATGCTACCAAAGGGTTATGCGTCAGTTATAAAATCAATACGGCTTTTTATGAAGCTGCCGGTGCCAAAGGTTGGGCATCTTTGGAAAAAACTGTACGTTACATTCCCGATGAACATTTTAAAATCGTAGATGCTAAGAGAGGCGATATCGGCAATACTTCCTCTCAATATGCCAAAGCTTTCTTCGAAACGCTTCCTTTCGATGCGATAACGGTAGCCCCATATATGGGAGAAGATAGTATCCGCCCTTTTCTGGAATATCCCGGGAAATGGACGATTCTGCTGGGCCTCACCAGTAACCCAGGCAGTAAGGATTTTGAACAACTAAAAGTACACAATGACAATAGCCCCTCCATTTACCTGTACGAAAAAGTATTACTGCAAGCCTGCAAATGGGGCAATGAGAATAATTTAATGTTCGTAACAGGCGCTACAAAAGCAGGAATATTGAAAGATATCCGAACTATCATCCCCGAGCATTTTCTTCTGGTACCGGGTATTGGGGCACAAGGAGGTAGCCTGGCTGAGGTAACAAACAATGGCGCTATTAACGAATGTGGCCTGTTGGTGAATGCATCGAGAGCAGTAATTTATGCCGGAAACGATACTTCTTTTGCCGAAAAAGCCCATGCAGCAGCAAAACAATACCAGCAAGAGATGGATTCTTACCTGGCAAAATCTCCTTCATAAGGCATTTGCCTTGTTCCCCCTGCTTCGCTTTTTTATCATCATAAATAATCCGTTTGTAAATAAGGAATTTACAGTTACCTGCCAGGCTTCCGGCAAATGGTATCCCTGTTATGCTTGTGGATAATGAAAAATATGAAGAGGTTATATGGCATTATAAACAATTTGCCGCAGGTGTGCAAGAGCATATCTCCCCTTAGAAATTAGAAATACCTGGCAACGGAGGATAATTTATTTTTGCATACTCAAAATGGTAAAATACATTTACCATTATTTTCATTTTACCCAACCGAAAATGTTACCTGCAGAATTTGGTATCAGGGGATTAACCGACAGCGAAGTTACAGATGCCCGGCTTCGCAATGGCACCAATACACTCCACCACAAAAAAGAAAATGCTTTCCTGAATGCATTGCAGGACCTGGTTAAGGAGCCAATGCTAATCCTTCTACTGGTGGCCGCTATTATTTATTTTATCGGTGGCAATACCGGTGATGGCATATTTATGGTATCTGCAATCATTTTGGTTACGGCTATTTCACTTTATCAGGATTCCCGCAGCAGGAATGCATTGGCAGCACTCAAAAACATTACACAACCCAAAACAAAGGTCATCCGCAACGGGCAGGTCAGCGAAATTAATATTGAAGATATTGTTGTAGGAGATTATTGTATTTGCGAAGAAGGCACTACGATTCCCGCAGACGGTTTCGTTGTGCAATCCAACGATTTTTCCGTAAATGAATCCATACTTACCGGCGAATCATTTACCGTAGGTAAAAACAATACCACAGACAACAAAATATTTCAGGGTACCTGGGTTACAGGCGGGCTGGCCGTTTGCCGTGTTAATGCCATTGGCAATCATACCGAACTGGGTAAAATTGGCAATGCCATCGCTACTGCCAAAGAAACAGAATCCCCCCTCCAAAGGCAGATATACCAATTTGTGAAAATGATGGCCATCACCGGCAGTATTATTTTCCTTATTGTATGGGGCATTAACTTCTCCCGGTCTGGAAGTATTATTGACAGCCTGCTCAAAGCGCTGACATTAGCCATGAGTATTCTCCCGGAAGAAATACCGGTTGCCTTTACTACTTTCATGGCACTGGGCGCCTGGAGGTTGATGAAAATGGGCATTATTGTTAAACAAACCAAAACTGTCGAAACGCTGGGTAGCGCTACTGTAATCTGCACTGACAAAACCGGCACCATTACAGAAAACAGAATGCAACTCAGTAAGATATACCTATTATCCGACGATGTGGTAATCGATGCCGGGAATATCAGAAGAGACAAAGAAAAAATGCTAATCAGGTATGCTATGTGGTCGAGCGAACCTATTCCTTTCGATCCAATGGAAACAGCTATTCATGACGCATATATTCAATGCCATATCACAGACGAGCGTCCCGATTATAAGATGCTCCATGAATATCCCCTGGACGGTAACCCCCCGATGATGACCCATATCTTTGAAAATGCCATGGGGCAAAGGATTATTGCCGCAAAAGGAGCCCCTGAAGCCATCCTCAAAGTTTCGCATCTTCTGCCCGAAGAAAGAGATAGCATTCTCAAAGCAGTACAACAAATGTCTGCCCACGGATTAAGAGTGCTTGCCGTTGCCAGGACTGACTTCGCCGGAAATTCATTTCCAGGTTCCCAGCAACATTTTTCTTTTAACTTTTTAGGTCTATTAGGCTTCTACGATCCTCCCAAAAAAAATATCGCCGGTGTTTTCGAAAATTTCTACAAAGCCGGTATTCAGGTAAAGATTGTTACCGGAGACAATACGCTCACAACAGTTACTATTGCCCAACAAGTAGGGCTCAGGGGGCATGAAAAAGCACTAAGCGGAGATGAGTTAATGCATATAGACGAGGGCACACTCAAAGAAACCGTACTGCATACCAATATCTTTACCAGAATGTTTCCGGAAGCCAAACTTAAGATCATTAATGCTCTAAAGGATAAGAATCAAATTGTAGCCATGACTGGCGACGGAGTAAATGACGGACCGGCACTCAAAGCTTCCCATATAGGTATCGCCATGGGGAAAAAAGGTTCTGAAATTGCACGGCAGGCTTCTTCTCTCATTCTTACAGACGATGATCTTTCAAAGATGGTGGATGCAGTTGCCATGGGGCGAAAAATATACAGCAATCTTAAAAAAGCTATTCAATATATCATTTCCATCCATATCCCCATTATCCTCACAGTATTGATTCCACTTGTTGCAGGATGGGCATACCCGGCTATCTTCACACCGGTACATATAATCTTCCTGGAACTGATTATGGGCCCTACCTGCTCTATTATTTATGAGAATGAGCCAATGGAAAAGAATACAATGATGCTCCCGCCAAGGCCTGTCAGTACCCGGTTTTTCAGTTGGCACGAATTGGCTACTTCCGTAATACAAGGCCTGGTTATAACAGCCGGAACACTTGCCTGCTACCAGATCGCAGTATACCTGGGAGCCAATGAAAATATCACCCGCACTATGGTGTTCTCCACACTCATCGTTGCCAATATAATCCTTACTCTCGTCAACAGGTCTTTTTACTATTCCCTTTTTACAACCCTGCAATACAAAAACAGGCTGGTTCCACTTATTATCGGCATCACCCTTGCCCTGATGCTGATAATACTATTTATCCCCGTTCTGAGGTCTTTCTTTTACTTTGAATTACCCGGGATATGCCAAAGCCTGATCAGTATAGGCATCGGCCTTACTTCCGTAATCTGGTACGAAATGATTAAATGGTACAAAAGAAAGAAAATAGCTGCGTAAGTTTCGTTGAATTGATTTTTTGATACTGGCTATTGAGCCCTGATAATACTTCTGTGGCGACGCTCCGTTCAACATTTGAATCCCTGTTCAACTTTTCCTGAATGGTATCCAAAAAAAAAGTTGTTTCGAATATTCTTCGAAACAACTTTTCGTATATACATTTACGTAATTAACTAAACTTATCAGGCCGCTTTCCTACGGCCAGTGTACTTACGCAGAACTACTATTGCCAATATCAATCCCGCAGCAATCA
>CAZKPH010000012.1:0-19136 GCA_964554605.1 uncultured Ferruginibacter sp. | reverse complement strand
CAGGTGTTTGTTGGTATTGTTATAATGGTGCATTGAATCAACATGAGAGCCGTTTTTCCTCTGCAAGTGGAATCCTAAAAGTATCAAAATCGGGAAAAGGGCTGCGGATGGATTTCCCAAGCTGGAAGCCGGAAGTTATAAATGATTATCCTGTGGTACTTAAAGATATTTTGGGTGGGGCAGTAATTAAATCAGTTCATAAACACCGAGACCTGTTGGTGGAACTAGAGGATGAAGATGCAGTGGCGAAATGTTCTCCCAATTTTACCTTAATGAAAATGTATTTTGATAAGGTAATTATAACCGCAACAGGTAAAACAGCAGATTTTGTATCACGCTTCTTTGCACCCGGGGCCGGAGTGTATGAGGATCCCGTTACGGGGTCGGCTCATTCGCAGTTAATTCCATTTTGGAGTGAAAGATTAGGTAAAACACTGATGACTGCCAAGCAACTTTCCCAAAGAGGGGGAGAGCTTATATGTGAACAAGTAAATTCGGATAGGGTAGCTATGGCAGGTGAATGTGTTTTTTATATGAAAGGAGAGATTTATATCAGTTAAGATCTCTTTTTACATAATTGAACATCCATTGTATGCCAAACCTATCTGTGCAGCTTCCATAATATGCACCCCAGAAAGTATCTTGCAGGGGCATTGTTATTTTTCCTCCGACAGATAATGCATTGAATAATATTTCGGTTTCCGCTTTCGTATCTGGTTCAATATTTATATGCACATTATTGCCTTCAGTAACTGAGAATCCCATTGATTGTGGGGCATCAGTTCCCATGAGAACATGTCCTCCGGTAATTTGCAGTTCCACATGCATCACCATTTCTTTGGTATCTTCAGGTATGAGAGGAATGTTTTCTATTGGGGGTATATCTTTGAAACGAACAATGCCTTTGTCCCTGAATTCTCCTCCGAAAACCGATTGATAAAAAAGAAAAGCTTCTTCTGTATTTCCGGGGAAATTCAAATAAGTACTTACTCTTGCCATGTTTTTTTTATTTGGTTGAAAAAAATAACTAAGGGGGTATGAGCAATAACGATTGTTACGAAGGATAATCGGATAAACGAATATACAATATTTTTTAATCTGCTTGAAAATTAGGTAGTTATATAATTCTTCCAAAAAGGGTCTTATGAAGTGGCCGATTGCAATTTTTGGGAATTACCCAAAAAATGATTTTTCCAGGCAACTGTTGCTGCCGCCAACGTAAGCAATATTAGAAGCGATAAGCCGGCAGACAGGTTTAATTGTTCGGAAATGAGGCCGATAAGTGAAGGCCCGGTCAGAAACCCTATCAGGCCTCCGGTGGTTACCATTGCAAAACCTTCGACAATGCTTACTCCGGGTATATTAGCTGATGCGCTAAACAAAACTGGCACAATGCAGGAGCAACCTAATCCTATACACGTATAGCCGACAACAGCGGCCATAACTCCCGTAGCAGTTACAACCAATAGAAACCCTGTACAAGCCAGGAGGCTTCCTATAACTACGATTTTTTTCCCCCCTGTTCTTTTTATAAGGCCATCTCCATTGAATCGCCCGAAAGTCATAGCAATGGCAAAGCCGGTATAGCCCAGGCTTATCAATTCTTTTGGGGCATGCAACGATTCTTTGAGGTATAAGGCACTCCAATCTGCCACGCATCCTTCGGCCATAAAAATTACCATACAAATAAATGAGATACCCAGAATGGTTATCGACGGGAATTTTAATCCTGATCCGGAATGGATACGCTCTTTATGAGAAAGTAGATGATGCCTGCTTAGGAGAAGAATAATTATTATCAGGGAACTTACAATAATGATTTGAATGCCGGATGGGATTCCTGCAGAAAAGAAAAGAATAGTAAGCCCTGCGCTTGTACCGCCTCCTAAACTGTATAATCCATGGCAGGTACTCATCATATGCCGGTTGTATCTTTTTTCCAAAGTATTTACAGTGGCGTTAGAAGATACTCCATTCAGGAAACTAATAAGCCCGTAAAAATACAAGCATACCCAGAGAGAAAACCTATTGGGGGCATTTACTTCTGCTATCATGATCAGGCAAATGAGTATTGATCCTGCGACCATCCATTTCCCGACAGGGACTCTCTTGAAAACCATTGTTGAAAGTCCAACCCCGGTTAAAGCGCCTAAAGGAGAAAGTAATAAGGAAAGCCCCAGGCTCCCGTCTGTAAAACCCAATTTATGTTTGATACCTGGAATAGCCGCAACCCATATGCCGAAGATAAGGCTGGATATAGCAAACAGGAATCCTACTGTTAGCGCTGGTTTTATTTTTACGAATGAAGAAAGGTTTTTAAACATACGCCGAAATCGGATTGTACAAGTGAAAAATCTGGTATTGGATTAAACCGTTACCAATGCTTTTATTTCATATTGACAATCGGAAAGAGTAGGTACTGAAAAGAATTTTTTTTGAAAATATCTTAGTGCCGGTTTGAAAAGCAAATATTAAAACTCTTTTGTACAAAGATAATTTAGATTTAGCAGCAATTGCTTATCTTACAAGTAATACTTGCCCGTGATTTTCTACATTTTTTCCGTCTGTATCTATACCTTTTGCAATCCATATATAGTTATCCACAGACTGGGCCTTTCCTTTAAAAGTACCGTCCCACCCATTTTGCGGATTAGCAGATTCGAATATAAGTTGACCCCATTTATTGAAGATGCGGAAATAAGTAAGCATTTTCATATTAATAAGTGTGGTCTTCAAAATGTCGTTTAATCCGTCTCCATTTGGAGAAAAGGCTGTCGGTACAAGGATTCCTTTTACTACAAATGCTTTTACAAGTAATGTGTCATATACGAAGCAGCCATCACCGGTTTTTATCTGCACGATATAATCCTGTGTCCGAGAGAAATTGTCTGTCACGGGGGCAATGGTGTCTGGCCTGTTAAGGCCAACGGGCGGGTTCCAGTAATATGCAGTACCGAAATTTCTGGCCTGTAATGGAAAATTCGTGCCTATTTGCACATTTACAGTTGGGTAACGTTCATTGGCAGGCAAAGGATAAAATGTTACTATTTGTTCGGCACTGGTGTCCGTGCCGCAGGCATTATTTACAACTGTTTTATATGAGCCTGTTTCCGATACGATAAGATTGGCACTGGTCGATCCCGAAATAGGACTGTTGTCTCTAAGCCATGTATTTCCGTCGGCAATACTGGAGGCAAGTAATACAGTCCCTTTGCCACAAACTGATGTTGGCCCATTTGCCGAAATTGCAGGTTTGGCTGCAGCGGGGAGTATTGAAACATTGATACCTGAAGACGCATCACTCTCACAGTTGTTTATTGAGTTTGTAACAGTATAAACCCCGGATTCTGGGGCTATACAGTTTTGGCCGTTAATGCCGCTTATGGGTTGTCCGTTTTTGAACCAGGTCCAAATTCCGGAACTATTACTGGCTGAAAGAGAAACACTTCCGTTGCCGCAAATCTGGGTAGGCCCACCAGGGGTTATTACCGGCCGTGCAGGGATCGGGTTTACCGTAATATTTTTTTGAATTGTATCGCGGCATCCATTATTGCTTATCGTAATCAGGCGGACTTTGTAAGCCGGAGACGTTGCATCATTCGGAACGGAATAAGAATGGCTAATATCCTTATCCGTACTTGTAATGCTATCTCCGAGAGACCAATCATACATGAGTGTACCGCTACTGGTGGAAGAAAGATTGGTGAAAACGAAGTTGTTATTCCGCATGCATTGAACAGTATTATTTATGTCAAAATTTGCTGTTGGCAGCGGATAAACGTTTACGATATAAGTGCTTCCGGTATCACGGCACCCCTGATTGTTTGTAATGATGACACGGTAGTTGCCTTCCTGTGTTACAGAAAGTGTGTTACTGTTGGGTAATCCCATGTTTATCGTATTGCGTAGCCATTCATAGCTTTTTTGTCCTGAAGCTGCAAAGAATGATGCTTTACCTTCACCAGAACAAAAAGCAAATTGTCCGGATACAGTTAATGATGTATCGACCGGCGCTACGGTGATTTTAATGCTATCTGTACAACTGGTAATGCCGTCGTTCACTGTTACGAAATATGTAGTCGTAACTGTTGGCGTAACGGATAAACCGGATTTGTGAATATCGGCAACATTTAATCCGGATGTTCCGGCAGGAACTGCCGACCAGCTATAAGTAGCAGTGCTTTTTTGTAATTTATATACCTGAAATGATAACTGGCCGCAGTTATCGCCGTATGATCCTGCCCCACTTGCATCGGCATAAGAAAATACCTGTGTTGTTGTTGTAGCTGCGGGCAAAGTGTATGTATATGTATGAGAGAGATTATATACATCTGCATCTGGCCTTATAGCAATACCATTCCAACGGGTAAAAAGCCTGGATGGTGCATTGGCAACTGTCACTTTTTCTATAGGGCTACGGTCATAGAAAAAAGCAGCATCGGCATTGTTATAGGTATCTCCTCCAACGCAGTGATCAGATAATGTCCCGGAAATGATGAGCATATATTCCTGGCCTACAATTGAATTAACGGTATGTGACCAGGGAGCTGTAAAATTTTCCGTGAACTGGTCTACAAGTGTTTGTGTAGTGCCTGGTATACCTGTAGCTGTGAGAGTTACCGGGTTTGCCCCCTTACATACCGATACTGTGCTCGCTGTGATTGTGGGCTTAATAATATTGATAAATGTGCTGTCCCATGCTTCGCAGCCGAGGCTGTTAGTTACTTTTATCTTACACCATCCTTTGCTTTTTATCATTGCAGACTGCGTAGTGGCACCATAGCTCCACTGATAGTTGCTAAAACCCGAACCGGCGTCTAACAGGATACTGTCGCAAATAATAGTAGTATCCTGCAGAGGATTGAAGGCAAATGTTGATGAAGCATTACCTGTGTAAAGGTTATTAATTTCACAACTGCTCAAAGCCCGGCTCCACAGGCCAATATCATCTAAATAGCCGTTGAATGCATCAAAGGCCGAATGGTTCATTCTGCCGAAAGCGGTGTTGCCTGCCAATTGAGCAATATTAGGCGAAACAACAGTATTCATCAATGCGCCGTTAAGGTAGAACCTGCCGTTTTTGCCGTCATTAGTGTAGGCAATATGGTACCAATTCCCGCTTGCAACGGTAGTATAACTGTATGAAATAAAGCTTGTAGCTGTGAGATAATGCCTGATTGTAAGTGTGGAACTGCTATTTACCCAGTCTATCAATATTTGCCCGGCACATGTGCTACAGCTACCAAACTCCATAATACGAGGATTCAGGCAGCCGTCCCCGAAACGCTTGACCCAAAAAGACAATGACATAGCGCCATTTGTATTGATACTTGTTGTATTGACATTGGTTTGTATATATGTTGCACAGCCGCTAGAGGAGAAATAATAAGCATCGCCGCCGCCACCGGTATGCCCGGTGGCTAAAGTGGCTCCGTAAATAATTCCGTTATTCCCATTCCCGCTTATATCATTTGCATTGCCTGTAAAAGGCCAATAAGCTACTAACCCGTTTGCTGCAACATATGAAGGTATTTGTGCATGGACAGTAAAACATACGAGTATGCCGGCAAGCAGTAGAATTCGTTTCATGGATAAGCGTTGAAAAACTTGTTAAGGTTTAAACCGGTGTTTCAAAGGTATTCTCTCCTCAATTTTCGTACCGAATTAGCAGGTTTTATAAAACCCTATTCTGTAATATCCACCATATATTTTATTATTTCCTTCCCATTTATCAATATAGCTACGGGATAAGTATCTTCCTGATCAAACTTGTAAGAAAAATTGATAGCCCCACCGCTGAATCTGAAATCAACTATTTTAGTCTGTTTCTTTTTTTCCGGGCCGATGGCTAAAGCTACAATGTCAAAGTCTGTAGAGCCGTCTAAAGCAATGCTAAAAGAAATGGTTTTACCTGCTTTGGATTTAATAATTCCTTTTTCAGGAGTAAAGTGCCTTATGCCATATTCAAATGCAGCAGTCCTGATTACCGGCAGTGCCAGAAAGTCGGACAGGCTTTTGGAACCGGCATCCAGTATCCATGCAGTATTGTCTGGATAATGTTGCAGATTGAATAATTTTTTATCAGGGAAGAAATAAGCAGTATTAAAATTTTTTGTAAAAACAGTCATTTTTTCATCGGTAAAACCACTTCCGAAAGTGGGGTCAGCGTAAAACCAATTATCCGGGCTTTGGCCAAGTTGCACTACTACCCATGTGTGGTTGAATTCGTCTGGTTTCTCATTTATATCTTCGGCGGTACGCTTAATATATCCGTCAACCGTTAGGCACCTTATCCTGGCTACACTACAAAGATCCTGGAATAAAGATGCGTACCCGGAGCTGGTAGCTTTTCGTGTTTTAAGGATTTCTTCGGCATAATAAGCTTTTGCATTGTTCCCATTTCTTGCAGTTTTACAATCAAAACTGATATTCATCGCAACCCAGTCATAAATCGCCCTTACTTTTTCAACATTTTCAGTAAATCGTTTGGTAAGTGTAAAACTGATTGTGCCCATGTTCATAGAGTCCAGTGGCCCTAGCGATTTGACATAATTATCTACCTCAGAAAAATCCCTGTTGCGGTATTGCGCCGAACAAACCAATGGGAAGGTTAGAAAAACAAGGAAAATCCAATATAGGTTTTTATATTTCATATCATAAAAATACGGATACTCTGGTGTATCTTATTGTTAAAGGGCTAATGAAAAGCTATAAGAAAATCAGACAAGTGGTTCCTGCTGGCTCATACAATGAAAACTTCCAAGCCCCCATATAATATCTGTTGAATCTATACCGATGACCTTTCTTTCCGGAAAACATGTTTGTATGGTTTGTAATGCCTTTTCATCATGTTTACATTGAAATACGGGAACTATTACGGCATGGTTGGCGATATAAAAATTGGCATACGAAGCCGGTAAACGTTGCCCTTCATAATAGACAGGGGCCGGCATTGGTAATTCAATGATATTCAACTGGCGGTTATCAGAGATACGCATTTTTTTCAATTGCCTCAGGTTATTTTGCAGAATACTATAATTCTCATCGTTCTTGTTGTATTCCACAACTGCTAGTACCGTATCTTCATTAACGAACCTGGCTGTATCATCAATATGCCCGTCTGTATCATCTCCTACGATACCATCTTCTATCCACAGTATTTGTTCTGCTCCATAATAATCGTATAAATACTGTTCAATTTGCTGGCGATTCAGATGCGGATTCCGGTTGGGATTGAGCAGACAGGATGAGGATGTCAATAATGCCCCTTTTCCATTAAACTCAACCGAGCCTCCCTCCATAATAATACCGGGATGGAAAACAGAAAGGTTAAAGTGCTTGCCAATAAGTGTCGGGATTATGTCATCGAGTTCAAACGGCGGATATTTATTTCCCCATGCATTGTAATTCCAGTCTATTATTGCTTTTTTATTTTCGATATCAGGATTAATAACAAAGGCCGGGCCGTGATCTCTGCACCATGCATCATTAGTGGGATTTTTGAAAAATTCGATTCTTGTAAGGTCTACATTGGCTTGTTGTAAATGATGCGTTGCAAAAATTTGCATAGCATCATCATTTACATTGATCCTTATTTTTTCACTTTGAGAAACTTCTTTGATAAAACGGCAGTAATGTGGATATATAGTATGTATCTTACCCGGCCATGATGCTTCTTTATGTGGCCAACTGAGCCACATGGCCTCATGGGGTGCAAATTCGGCTGGGAAATAATAACCAAGTTGCCTGGGTGTCATAGATGAAATGGGAATATTTTTGAAATCAGTAATTCTTCGGGTTAGGGTTCGTCTATAAATCTGTTGGTAATTGGTTGATAGGATTCTATTCTCCTGTCTCTCATAAACGGCCAATGAACACGGTAACTATCTGTCAGGGCTGTATCAATTTCTATAACTGCAATTTCTTCTTTATCGTGTGTTGCCTGGTATAATAAGCTGCCGAAGGGATTGCTTACAAAAGATCCTCCCCAGAACTTCATAGTGCCATTCTGTTCCAATCCGACACGGTTTACACTTACCACATGCACTCCGTTTGCGATAGCATGACTTCGTTGTATTGTCTGCCATGCGTTATATTGTTCTGTATTCGTGGTTTCATTTTGAGATGTGGCCCAACCAATAGCTGTAGGATAGAACAGGATTTCTGCCCCCATAAGTGATGTAATCCTTGCGGCTTCCGGGTACCATTGATCCCAGCATATCAATATACCGATTTTTGCGAAGCGTGTCGTGAATACTTTATAGCCCATATCTCCGGGAGTAAAATAAAATTTTTCATAAAAAGCCGGGTCGTCGGGGATATGCATCTTTCGGTATTTGCCAAGATAAGCCCCGTCCGCATCTATCACCGCGGTAGTATTGTGGTATATGCCCTCAGCTCTTTTCTCAAAAAGTGAAGCGATGATAACAATTTTGTTTTTGGCAGCTACTTTGCATAATGTGTCTGTAGATGGCCCCGGAATGGGTTCGGCCAGCCCGAAGTTGCCATAATCTTCCACGTCACAAAAATACAAGGAAGTAAAAAGCTCCTGCAAGCAGACAATCTGCGCCCCTTTTTTGGCCGCTTCTTCAATTTTAGAAATTGCCTTATCCAGGTTTTGTTGTTTATCCGAATGGCAACTCATTTGAATCAGCGCTACATTTACTTTGGCCATATTTGTTTTTTTATTGGAAGCAAAGATATAGTTTTGAGGATAAAGCCGCAACTGGCTCGTGTGGTTTTGGTACGGCCGTATAATTTGTAACTGCGAATTATCCGATTACACGTATGGTAAAATTTAAAACCGGGATCAAAAAATTTGGTTCAATGGGGGAGAAGACCGGTTGGACATATATTGATGTGCCCCAAAAAATAGCGCAAAGAATATACCCGGGGAATAAAAAACCTTTTAGGATAAAAGGCTCCATAGATGGTGTGCCTGTAAAGGGAATGACGCTTATGCCTATGGGAGGCGGGGATTTTATTATGGCCTTGAATGCCGATATCAGGAAAGCATTGAAAAAAAAATCGGGAGACAAGGTTGCAGTGGAAATTGAAACAGATACGCAGGCTTATGAACTGAATCCTGATTTTATTGAGTGCCTGCAGGACGACCCTGCTGCAATGGATTTTTTCCGTTCTTTACCGGGAGCTCACCAGAATTATTATAGTAAATGGATCGATTCGGCTAAAACGGAAACCACACGTACCCGCCGGATAGCACAATCTGTCACAGGCCTCTCTAAGAAAATGAATTATGCGGAAATGCTAAGATATTTTCGAACGCAGCCCTTATAATTTTACTTTTAACAACAAGGCAAATCCATCATCTTTTCGGGGGTTGTCGTCAATTTTTACAACGTGAACCCCAACGCTTGTCCATACTTTGAATAGTTCATTTTTTTTATGCGTTGCCAGTGCTTCGTCCAACTGGGGTAGCATAATACCCCGAATGAACCATCCAAGGTCGCCTCCTTTAGATGCAGATACATTATCTGCACTATATGTTTTAGCCATTTTTTCAAAACTACTCTCACCTTTATTAATCTTATTCATAATACGAGAAGCCAGCGAATCTGCAAATGTTTTGGAATATAAAGAAGTATCAATTACAATATGGCTGATATGATAGAATGTATTGGGTATCTTGGCTAATACTTTTAATAAATAGTTGCCTTTCTTAAAAGGGCCGTAAACCCTGCCCGTTTTCCCGACATAAGCAATACTGTCTTCAATACCGACAAAGCCGGATGTGGAGAATACTGTAACGGTATCGATCACGATAGGCTTCTTTAATACAAACTTCACATATCCCAAAGGGTTAGAAGTTGTGTCCAAAATTCTTTTTATTTCCTTTACCGGCTGGCCATGTGTGGCTACAGTAACCAGGAAAGTCAAAATCAGAGTAATTAAAAAATATCTTTTCACAGTAATATTTTAGTTTTTTTAAATCCATTGCCTGATGGCAGACACTTGCTTTTTTAAATTGTCCAATTCAGCCAATTGCTCCTGTATAAAGGAATTATTTTCAAACCTGCCTACAACTTTATCCATTTCTTTTGTATTATCATAAACCATTTTCCGGAATGGGTTAGTATAATCTTTGGCACGTGAATCAATAATGCTATTGCATATCCATTCTTTTGTTTCAATAGCTTCATCTAGCAATGATAGGAATAGGTATGGAGTAAATTGCAATGGGGTAATGCCCAGTATTTCCAATAATGAAGTATAAGCATGCTCCAATTTATCTTTTGCATACAAGTCTCCTTGTTTCAAATAGAATGTATGCAGTTCCTCCCAGCTATTGACATTGCCGGATTTAATATTGCGTTTCAGTTCCTGGACTGCCGGCTTCTGAATCAACTGCCCACCTACATTTATCCATTCGCTGCGACTGATATGCGCAGATAAACTCTTTTTCAATACATCAAAGTTGTTAATGTTGCCTGTGATGAGATATTTAAGAATCTCACAAATACCATAATAAGGGATAATTTTTTTAAACACGCTAATGGCTGCAGGGATTTTTGTTATCTCGGTTTTTCTTTTCGAGTTCTCCCATCCTGTTATTTCTGCGGAGCCATTTTCATCAACTGGCAATGTCTCCAAAAATTGTAGTGCATCGAATAATTCATTGATTGTATCAGGAGCCAGAAAATCATACTCAATTAGTTGCTTTTTGACCGTTCGTTTATCTCTGTCGGCATATTTTCCTGTGTTTCTCACTAATGCATACATGTTGTACAAAAACCAATAACCGGGCAGTACCACAAGTTTATCTCTCGTTGTATCATTAATGAGCAAACTAAAAGGGACCGGCAGGTTGATCTCAGCAGGGAAATCGCCTTTAGCAATAATTGTGTAAGATGCAAATTTGGAATTGTGTTTTAAACTTACACATAGCCCTGGCCAGAAACCTCTGTTGGCAATAATTTCACCATCCGGGCTCCGGCTGTTATGATTGCTTCCTATGGTAGCTCCGGCTGCCATATTGCTTTGCCCCATGACCATAGCTGCGCATAAAAATGAATTATTATGATGTTGTTCATGAGCCGGGAAAATAAGGGAATTAAGTACTTCGCAGCATGATATGGTTGAATTATTTCCGAGGTAGGAGTTGATTAGCCTGGCACCGTATTTCAATTGAGAATGGGAAGCCAGGATAAACCTGACAGCCTTTACGCCATAGAATATCCTACACCCGTACCCTATGATGCCATTTACGAGTTCGCATCCCTCGCCAATCTGTGTAGACCTGGATTCATCGCTGTTGATGGTAAGGTTTTTAAGTTTATTTGCTCCTTTGAGATAAGCATCGGAACCTATCAATGCATCTTTTATGATCTTACAGTTTTTTATGACGGTACGGTCTCCGATTTTTCCGTAGTATCCTCTTTTATTATCGAATTTTTTTTCCGTGAATTCAATAAACCTGTTAAGTAATGCCTCGTCATCCCTGTACTTACTCCAAAGAAAAGCATCTCCGGCGAGCATTCCGTTGAAGGGGATTATTTTTCTGCCGCCGTTTTCATTACATAATTCCAGCCAGACACGGCTTTTTTCATCTTCTCCCTCGCTGACAATACCGTTTCCGAATTTGGCTTTATCGGTGGTGGCCAGTTCATTTACATTGGCAATCATCACTTCGTTGCCAATGATGTAGTGGCTGAGGCAATTAACATTGTCAATACAGACATTTTCTCCGAAATCGCAACTAATAATTGTGCTATCGTAAAGTCCTACGGGCATTCTGAGGCTGTGGAATTCGAGATACAAAGGCTCAAGTTTTCTGATACGTATCAACCCGAAAAACTGGCAGTTCTTTATTAATGATGGGTTGAAATCGGATGTAACAAGTATCTTGTTCCAATTGTCAGACGTGTTTCTGTTTCGTACTAAAATCTCAATTTCTGTTGCTGATAATTTGCGATAGTCTTCTTTGTGTTCTATTTGTTCGTTTCGCAGATAGTATTCATCTTTTCCATCAGGGATATATTCTTTTTCAATGAAATCATATCCAAGCAACAGTACAGAACTTTTCTTGATAATATTCATACAGCAGTAAGTGATTTGTTGTCATTACTAGATAGACCATTCCCCCTTGTAAAAAGATGCTTTAAGGATAAGATTATTCCACGGTTACGCTCTTGGCCAGGTTTCTGGGTTTATCTACATCCACCCCTTTTGCAATACCTACATAATAAGAAAGAAGCTGAAGGGGAACACAACTCAGCAAAGGAGCTATTATTTCATCAGCAGGAGGAACAAAATATACATCATCGGCCATGCCGGGGATAATTTCATCGCCTTCAGTGACAATAGCAATTACTTTTCCCTTACGTGCTTTTATTTCCTGTATATTGCTGACGATCTTTTCATGATAGCTGTCTTTTGTGGCAACAAATACAACAGGGAGGTCTTCGTCTACCAATGCTATGGGGCCGTGTTTCATTTCTGCGGCAGGGTATCCTTCCGCATGTATGTAGGATATCTCCTTGAGTTTTAATGCGCCTTCCAATGCTATCGGGAAATTATAGCCTCTTCCAAGGAATAAAGCATTATAAGCATTTTTATATTTTTCGCCAATTGCCCTAAGCGCTTCGGCATTCTTGAGGAGTATATCAACTTTTTCCGGGATGCTTTCCAGTTCCAACAGCAGGTTAAGATATTTTTCTTGTGAAATGGTATTGTTCTCTTTTGCAATTTTAAGCGCCATCATTGTCAAAACGGCAAGCTGGCCTGTAAAGGCCTTGGTTGAGGCAACACCTATTTCCGGCCCGGCATGGGTATAGGCACCTCCGTCGCTGAGACGTGCAATGGATGAGCCGACAACATTTACAATACCGAAAATAACAGCCCCTTGCTTTTTAGCATTCTCAATTGCTACTAAAGTATCTGCTGTCTCTCCGCTTTGAGAGATGGCAATTATAATGTCTCCCTGGTGAATAATGGGATTCCTATATCTGAATTCCGAGGCGTATTCTACTTCTACAGGGATACGGCATAGTTCTTCAATAATATATTCAGCTACAAGCCCGGCATGCCAACTGGTGCCGCAGGCTACAATAATGATACGTTTGGCATTCTTGAATGCTTCCAGGTTATTATCTATGCCACTCATGGTAATGGTACCTGCTTTTGCGTCAAGCCTTCCGCGTAAACAATCGTGTATCGTGCTGGGTTGTTCAAAGATCTCTTTCAGCATAAAATGGTCATAACCTCCTTTCTCAATGGCTGCGAGTTCCATATCCAGTTTCGTGACAAAGGGTGTAACCTTTTCATTCCCAAGATTTTTTAAGATCAGTTCATCCGGCTTAACGATAGCTAATTCATAATCATTTACATAAACAACCTCCTTTGTATATTCCAGCATTGGCGAGGCGTCAGAACCAAGGAAATGTTCTCCTTTACCTACGCCAATTACCAATGGGCTTCCTTTTCTTGCCGCAATGATTGTATCGGGGGTGGCTTCATCAATAAGTAAGATCACATAAGCGCCGGTAACCCTTTTTAATGCTATTCGTACTGCTTCTTCAAGGTTGCATTGATTTTTTATTTGTATTTCTTCAATGAAATTTAACAAAACTTCCGTATCGGTATCACTTTTAAAAGTGTAGCCCTTTTTAAGCAAGTCCTGTTTCAACTGTGCATAATTTTCGATGATGCCATTATGAATCATGGCAAGTTTGCCACTTGCGGAAGTGTGCGGGTGGGCATTGCGGTCGTTGGGTTCGCCATGTGTGGCCCAGCGTGTATGGCCGATACCTGTATTCGATTTCAGGTTTTTGCCTACCAGGGAATCTTCAAGATCCGAGACACGGCCTTTCTTTTTATAAACCTTTAGTCCTCCGTTTAATAATGCGACACCGGTGCTGTCGTAGCCACGGTATTCAAGTCGTTTTAAACCTTTTATTACAATTGGATAAGCTTCTCTTGGGCCTGTATATCCTACTATTCCGCACATATATGGTGAGTTTTGATAATTGCTAGTTAAAAATAAGATTAATCTCCATAAGTATGGGGATTAAGTGCAATTTAATAAAATGTCTTTAAAAATAAATTTCACCTGCTATGGCCGATATATTTTAACAAGTGTTCATTACATGCTTTGCGTTAAATTCGCATAAAGTGAAAGTATTTTTTTAATGCATACAGCCTGAATCGATGATAAAACCATATTTGTATATTGACTCTGTTGGCAAAAAAGGGAGGGGTGTTTTTACAAATGAACGCATCTCACGGGGGACAATAGTGGAAGTATCGCCGGTAATTGTTATGGAAAAAGCTGATAGGGAATACCTCGACCACACTCTCCTGCATGATTATATTTTTGAATGGGGCAAGGATAATGACAAATGTTGCATGGCACTTGGCTGGATACCGATTTATAATCATAGTTATACAAGTAATTGTGAATATTTTATGGATTTCGAGGATCATACAATTTTTATAAAGACTGTACGTATGGTTCAGAAAGGGGAAGAACTAACTATAAACTATAATGGAGACTGGAATGATGCAAAACGGGTCTGGTTTAATGCAGCCGAATAGCCTTTTAATGTTTTCAATATATTCAATATGATTAATTTTTTGCTTCATAACAGTTATTCGCAGATAATACTGCGATGCATTGCCGTTTATCTTTTCATTGTCATCGCAATCCGGATATTCGGGAAAAAGGAACTGGCCCAGCTTTCTGTAGTAGACCTTGTTTTTATTCTATTGATAAGCAACTCTGTTCAGAATGCAATGGTTGGGGAGAATGTTTCTTTGGGCGGAGGTATTGTCGCCGCTATTTCTTTATTCTTAATCAATTATTCCCTGAAACGCCTAATTTACCGAAACAGAAAAGTTAGCGAATTACTGCAGGGAAGGGCCTTATTGCTGGTTTATAAAGGGGAATTACAAGAAGAAAACCTGGTGAAGGCTGAGATCACATTACAGGAATTGGAAGCTGCCATACGAGAGCATGGTGTGGAAGAAATTAAAAATGTAGACCTGGCGATGTTTGAAGTAGATGGAAATATTAGCGTTATCTCTAACGACTTCAAAGACAGGTCCTCTCATCCGGTATTGGCAATAGGCCGACGCAAACGGCATAAACTGCGGGGAAGGGTATGGCAACACTAATTGAAACTGCAATGTGCCGTATGGTCTACAATTTGATCACTTTTTTCTGGCGGTTGCTCTCTATGCATTTTTCTATAATTGTAATCGTACGGATGCCATCATCCACCGTTACGGGCATGGGAGATCCTTTTGTTAGAGATTCATATACGCCTTCATAGTAATCATAATAATTCCCTTTTTCAGATATTATTTCTTCACGAAAGAAGGAACCATCTTTTTTGTAATGAAGTATCCCTTTTTCGGATTCGGGTTCAGTACCCCAATCCGTAAGACCAGGCTTAATGTTTTGCAAAAGTTTTGTCTCCTGGACATCAGCACGGCTTTTTACGAATGAACCGTTAAGTCCGTGAAAAATAAATGAAGCAGGTATTTCTCTTACAATATAGCCTGCTTTGAGCCTTACCCTTAGTTGATTGTACATTAGTTGGATATCAAACCAGTCATCAACCTCCGAGCCGGGGCGGGTAATTCTGATATCTGCGAATATCGCTTCTGGCAGGCCGAAGAGGCATAAGGCCTGGTCGATCAGGTGCGGCCCCAGGTCAATAAGTATACCACCGCCCGGGCCGGGGCCTTCTTTATTCCTTTTGTGGCTGATCGCGGGATTGATTCTGTCAAAATGTAGCTCTGCTTCGACCAACTGGCCCAAAACATTTTTCTGTAATATTTTTCTGCAAGTCTTAAAATCACTGTCCCATCTCCTGTTCTGAAAAACAGCAATCTTCAAGTGCGCCGATTCTGCTGTTTTTTTAAGGTCAATTGCTTCCTCCAGCGTAGTAGTAAATGCTTTTTCCACTATGATATGCTTTCCGGCATTTAATGCTTTTTTTGCATAATCGTAATGTGTATAAGTAGGGGTATTGATGACAACAAGGTCGATAGTACTGTCTTGCAATACTGCATCCAAAGATGGATAGGAAATAACATCCGGGTAAAATTCCTGGATATTTTTCTGCGACCTTTCCCAGGCACCGGCAAGTTCAAAACCCGGGTGAAGTTGAATAAAAGGTGCATGAAAAACTCTTCCTGACATGCCAAAGGAAAGCAGTGCGGCTTTTATGGGTTTCATAGCGAGGCAATTTAAATTACAGATGCTGTTGCCTCAAATGTAAAACAAAAAAAGCGAAACACATTGCGTTCCGCTTTGCCGGTAATTAAGGTCTATTATTATTTAGACGAGAATTCTTTTCGGATAATATTCAGGGCACCGCCAGCCTTAAACCATTCTATCTGTTGCTCGTTATAAGTATGGTTAACCGAAATGGTATCTTTAGTGCCATCTGTATGTAACAAAGCCAATTGGAGAGGTTTGTTGGGTGCAAATGCCAACAAACCGTTTATATCAATCGTATCATCTTCCCTTATCTTGTCATAATCATCTTTGTTTGCAAAAGTGAGTGCCAGCATTCCCTGTTTTTTAAGATTAGTTTCGTGAATACGGGCAAAAGATTTTACGAGTACTGCACGCACACCCAGGTGCCTTGGTTCCATCGCCGCATGTTCTCTGGAAGAGCCTTCCCCATAGTTTTCGTCACCTACCACTATAGTACCGATGCCGGCAGTTTTATAGGCTCTCTGAGTGGTGGGTACCGGGCCATATTCACCGGTGAGTTGATTTTTGACACTATCTGTTTTGTCATTAAAATAGTTAATAGCACCTATTAGCATGTTATTGCTGATATTGTCAAGGTGCCCGCGGAATTTAAGCCATGGCCCAGCCATACTTATATGATCTGTAGTGCATTTTCCCTTAGCTTTTATCAATAATTTCAATCCTTTCAGATCGGTGCCTTCCCAGGCGGGGAATGGGTCCAGTAATTGCAAACGTTTACTTTCCGGCGAAACAATTACCTGTACCGAACTACCGTCTTCGGCAGGCTTTTGGTATCCGGCATCTTCAACTGAAAATCCTTTTTCAGGCAGTTCAAATCCTGTAGGGGGATCGAGTTTTACCTTTTCACCTTTTTTATTAATCAGCATGTCTGTGACAGGATTAAAAGTAAGGTCGCCTGCTATGGCCAATGCTGTAACGATTTCAGGGGAGGCGACAAAGGCATAAGTGTTAGGGTTGCCGTCTGCTCTTTTTGCGAAGTTCCTGTTAAAGGAATGTACAATAGTATTTTTTTCTTTTTTTTCAGCCCCAACTCTCGCCCACATGCCTATACATGGGCCACATGCGTTGGCAAACACTGTAGCGTTTATTTTGTCGAAAGTATCCAGGAATCCATCTCTTTCTATCGTATAGCGTACTTGTTCGCTACCGGGAGTAATCTTAAATTCGGCTTTGAGAGCCAGGTCTTTTTCTGCTACCTGTTTAGCCAGGCTTACTGCACGGCTGATATCTTCATAAGAAGAATTGGTGCAACTGCCTATTAGCCCTACTTCTACTTTTACCGGCCATCCGTTGGCAGCAGCAACTTCTTTCATTTTAGAGATGGGTGTTGCGAGGTCAGGCGTAAAAGGTCCGTTCAAATGGGGTTCCAGTTCCGAAAGATTGATCTCAATAACCTGATCGAAATATTTTTCAGGTTCGGCATATACTTCAGGGTCACCGGTAAGGTATTCTTTGATCGTATCTGCTGCGGATGCAATTTCCGATCTGCCGGTGGATACCAGGTAACGGCTCATACTTTCATCGTAACCGAAAGTTGAGGTTGTAGCGCCAATTTCCGCACCCATATTACAAATGGTACCTTTTCCTGTGCAGCTGATAGCTGTAGCTCCTTCTCCAAAATATTCAACAACAGCACCGGTACCACCTTTTACGGTAAGGATACCTGCTACCTTTAGAATAATATCTTTCGGCGCTGCCCAGCCATTCAGTTTACCAGTTAGTTTGATACCAATAAGTTTGGGCATTTTTAATTCCCATGGTAACCCTGCCATTACATCACAGGCATCCGCACCGCCAACACCAATTGCTATCATTCCCAATCCTCCTGCATTTACAGTATGGCTATCTGTTCCGATCATCATCCCACCCGGGAAGGCATAATTTTCAAGCACTACCTGGTGAATGATCCCGGCACCGGGCTTCCAGAACCCGATTCCGTATTTGTTGCTCACAGAAGCCAGGAAATCATATACTTCACTGCTTTCCGTGACAGCTCTGCTCAAGTCCTTCTTGCTGTCTTCTTTGGCTTCTATTAAGTGGTCACAATGAACCGTACTCGGGACGGCAACTTTATGGCGGCCGCTTTGCATAAATTGTAATAAGGCCATTTGTGCTGTAGCATCCTGCATAGCCACTCGGTCAGGGGCAAAATCCACATAACTTTTTCCCCTTTCGTACGCAGAAACAGCTTTGCCCTGCCATAGATGGGCGTATAGTATCTTTTCAGTCAGGGTTAAAGGTTTGCCCACAATTTTGCGTGCAGTTTCTACACGGTTACCAAAAGTGGCATACACCTTCTTAATCATTTCAATGTCAAATGCCATAGTACTTTTTTGTTGTTTGAGGTTTAGCTGATTGAAGCAGGAAAATAAGCTATGGAACAACTATTTTCAGCCCCTTGAATAAACGGTAAAGGTATAAAAAAAACAGAAAAGGGAAGACTGATTTTATCGAAATAATCTCTGAGAAATGACAAATAATATATTTATCTTAGCAATATGAACCGGTTCAAGAATTTTATCGAATGGCATCTGTTTGGCGTATGTACAGCTATAGGTGAAAAATTCGGCATTGCCACTTCAACCATTCGGAAAAATTTTATTTATGTTTCATTCCTGACGATGGGATCTCCTGTTGTCATATATCTTTTTATTGCTTTCTGGCTAAATTTAAAACGCTATATCCTGAATGCCCGTCGCAACCCTTTGCAAAACTGATTTTTAGCGTAATGTAAAATTTGATATGCTTATGATTGTTTTTCATATCAATCATATCAGCTATTCCGCATTATTGAAAGATATGGGAGCGGCCTTTGGATTCCCTTATTCGGGTGATGGGGTTTTGTTTATCCCTTCACCAGGATCAGGGTATTTACGGGCTTTTGAACTCG
>CAZKPH010000011.1:0-19391 GCA_964554605.1 uncultured Ferruginibacter sp. | reverse complement strand
TTTTCTAATAAATCCCACTCTTCTTGCGGGCTCAGGTCTCTGTAATGAGGAACTCTTTTGTAATGACTGTGTGCCACCAGGTTCATTATATCTTCTTCCAGATTTGCTCCAGTACAACTAATAATACTAACCTTATCCTGCCGGATCATTTCTGCAAGAGAAATCCCCAATTCTGCTGTACTCATCGCACCTGCCAGAGTGATCATCATTTTTCCCCCTCCGTTAAGATGCGCCTCATAACCTTTTGCAGCATCCATCAATGCTGCTGCATTAAAATGCCTGTAATGGTGTTCAATGAAATTACTTATAGGGCCTTTGCTCATAATAATAATTTTTATGTTTGCAAAAGTAATTTATTTTTTATCCGGAATTTAATTTCGCTAATGTTTGTTGAAGGATGCTCCGGAAATCTGCACAATCTGCCCGAAAACGTTACCTTTAGCAAAATACAAATGTGAATTACCTGGCTCACGCATATCTTTCCTTTAAAAATCCGGGCATATTAATAGGTAATATGATCAGTGATTTTGTAAAAGGGAAAAATCAATTTACATTTCCAAAAGATATACATAAAGGGATCGTCCTTCACAGGGCTATTGATACATTTACAGATAATCACCCGGAAGTAAAAAAAGCAAAACAGGTATTCAGGCCTGTATACAGGTTATATGCAGGTGCTTTTATTGATGTAGCATTTGATCATTTCCTTGCAAATGATAACAAAGAGTTTGTAAATAAGGAAATGTTGGCCAATTTCAGCCGGGAAACCTATACCACACTTTCCCATTATGAAAACACAATGCCGGAAAGGTTTAGAAAAATGTTCAGATACATGAAGGAGCAAGATTGGCTTTATAATTATCATCATCTTGATGGTATCAGAAGCAGTTTTGAGGGATTGGTAAGAAGAAGCACGTACCTGAACGATGCCTCAGCAGCTCATATAGTATTCGAAAATCACTATGCGGAATTACAAAATCATTACTATGCTTTCTTTGAAGATGTTAAAAATTTCGCCATTCATCATTTACAGAATGTCGCTCACGAATGATTCTCTTATCTTTGAGAAAATTAGAGGCACAATGAAGAATATTTTTTTTGCATTTTTTTTAATTATATTATTTCAATCTTTAGGGGCACAAACCAATTATCCTCCCCTGGATAAATCTCCTATGGATATGAGTTATTATCCTCCTTCTTACCCGGTATTGAAGATCCAGGATAAAACCACTGAAATTCCCGTTGCCAGAATTATTTATAGCAGGCCGCAAAAAAACGGGCGTGTGATTTTTGGCGAATTGGTAGAATACGGAAGCGTATGGAGGCTGGGTGCCAATGAAGCTACCGAACTGGAATTTTTTAAAAATGTTAAGATTGGTAATGCCAAGATTAAAAAAGGAAGATATACCCTTTACTGTATACCCTATACGGATAAGTGGACAATTATCCTAAATAAAGAAACGGACACATGGGGTTCTTTTAAGTACGACAAAAATAAAGATATAGCTCGAATTGACCTGCCAGTACAAAAACTACCGGAGCCTGTTGAGGCTTTAGTGATGCAATTTGAAAAATCCCCCACCGGAGCGAATCTAATTATGGTATGGGAGAATGTAAAAGTGAGTATGCCGATAATATTTTAAATCAAAAAATCCTGGTATTTTACCGGGATTTTTTTTGATATTTACATTATGTGTGGAATTGCCGGAATACTATCCTCAAATACATCGTTGATAACTAAAGAAAAACTTGTGTCCATGGCCGATGCGATCCGCCATCGTGGCCCTGACGGCGAAGGATACTGGATGGCACATTCCGGAAATATAGGATTGGCCCACCGAAGACTTTCGGTAATCGATCTCTCAGAATCTGCATCTCAGCCGATGCATTATGCAGGCAGATATACCATAGTATATAACGGGGAAATATACAATTACCCTGAATTGCGGGCCCGGCTGCAAAAAAAAGGGTTCCTGTTCCGCACACAATCGGATACAGAAGTAATCCTTGCGGCATACGACAATTGGAAAAATGATTGCTTGCAGTATTTTGACGGCATGTTCTCTCTGGCAATATGGGATCAGCAGGAACAGTTACTATTCTGTGCAAGGGACCGATTTGGAGAAAAGCCGTTTTATTATTACCACGATAAGAAATTATTTGCTTTTGCCAGTGAAATGAAAGCCCTTTGGCAAATAGGTATTAAGAAAAAAGCAGACGATAAAATGTTGCTCAACTATCTTGCATTGGGCAATGTTCAAAACCCCAAAGACAAACAACAAACTTTTTTCGAAGGTATCAGCTCTTTACCTCCCGCAGCTTACTTTACTTACCGGATAACCGACAATGTTTTTCACATCCAGCAATACTGGGATATCAATAAAGACTATGAAGGTAAGATTACGGCTGACGACGCCATTAATACATTTTCTGAATTGCTTACCCGATCTGTCAAACGCAGAATGAGGAGCGATATTCCGGTTGGCACGAGTCTGAGTGGGGGGCTGGATAGTTCTTCCATTGTTGCCGTGATAAACTCGCTCAATAACAACGAATCTCCTCTCAAAACATTCTCTGCAGTATTCCCAGGTTTCGAAAAAGACGAATCCAACTATATTCAATCCGTTACCGACCGGTTTCCAATAGAAAATTATCAGGTAACGCCTTCAGCAGATGACTTAATAAAAAATTTTGAAAAAATATGCTATCACCAGGAAGAACCATTTTCGTCTTCTAGTATCTATGCCCAGTTCTCTATTTATGAGCTTGCTGCAAAAAATCAAATAAAAGTCGTGCTCGACGGGCAGGGAGCTGATGAATCGCTGGCCGGATACACACGATACCTGCATTGGCATTTACAGCAGTTACTAAGCAGATCTGGATTTTCCGTTTTAAATAAAGAACGAAAGCTTTTAAAAGAAAGGAATATCCCTTTTTATTGGGATATAAGAAATTACATCGCTACTATTTTCCCTTCTCACGTTGCAATATTTTTAGAAAAAAGAGATTACAGGAAACTTGCCGCCAATCCGGATATAGATCGTTCTTTCCTGCAGTCTTTGAGCAGGCGGGGACAGGAAGGTATCAGCAAGCCGATCGTAACTACATTAAATGATATTCTTTATTACAATATAACACAAAACGGGCTTGAAGAATTGCTACGCTTTGCAGACAGGAATGCTATGGCGCATGGAGTAGAAGTAAGGCTTCCTTTTTTGCAGCATGAACTGGTTGAATATATTTTTTCACTCCCGGCAGGATATAAGATTCACGAAGGCTGGACAAAATGGATACTTCGAAAAATGATGGACAAGAAATTACCTCAAGAAATTGTATGGCGAACGAATAAGATTGGTTATGAACCTCCGCAAAACCTATGGATGCAATCCCCACGCATGCAGGATTACATACATGAAGCCAGGAAGAAACTTGTAGCCAATAATATACTTAACCAAAAAGCCCTTACTAAAAAGATAAAACCTATGGATGCCCATGCCGCTGATAATTTTGACTGGAGATATTTATCTGCAGCACAAATTTTATAATAATATATTTTGTAAAATATTTTTACAATGAACCCCGCTACAAAAATCATACATGCCGGAGCCGAACCGGATGGTTCTACAGGAGCCATTATGGTTCCAATATATCAAACGTCTACTTTTGTTCAGGAAGCTCCTGGCAAACATAAAGGCTATGAATATGCAAGAAGCCAAAATCCTACCCGTAAAGCCCTTGAAGACGCTTTGGCCGTAATTGAAAATGCAAAATATGCTCTTGCTTTCAGTAGTGGCGTTGCTGCAACGGATGCTATTGTTAAATTACTGAAGCCGGGAGATGAGATCATCGCAGCCAATGACATGTATGGCGGTACATACCGGCTTTTCAGTAAAGTCTTTGCAAAATTTGGGATTCATTTTATTTATACAGACACAACGGATCCCCAAAATGTAAGAAAAGCGATATCTTCTAACACACGCCTTATATGGGTTGAAACCCCAACCAACCCTCTTATGAACATAACGGATATTCAGGCAATTGCAGAAATAAGCCGGGAGAAAAATATCTTATTATGCGTTGACAACACTTTTGCCTCCCCTTTCCTGCAAAACCCATTAGATCTTGGGGCCGATATTGTAATGCATTCAGCTACCAAATACCTGGGAGGACATAGTGATGTAGTGCAAGGATGCATCATGACGAATAACCCTCAAATTAAAGATGAACTTTATTTCATACAAAAGAGTTGTGGCGCTATACCCGGGCCAATGGATTGTTTTTTAGTGCTGCGGGGCATTAAGACCCTTCATGTACGTATGCAGCGCCATTGTGAAAACGGCGTTTTAGTTGCTAATTTTTTGCGTAAACATTCATCTGTCGAAAAGGTTTTCTGGTGCGGATTTGAAGACCACCCCGGATACACAATTGCAAAAAAACAAATGAGAGGGTTCGGAGGTATGATGAGCTTTATTTTAAAAAATTCATCTTTGGAAAATACATTCAGGGTTTTATCTTCTACCAAATTATTTTCTCTTGCAGAAAGCCTGGGAGGCGTAGAATCACTGATTAATCACCCTGCAAGCATGACACATGCAAGTATCCCCAGAGAAGAAAGACTACGCAACGGGCTATCCGATGGCTTGATCCGCCTTAGTGTAGGCATAGAAGATGCCGAAGACCTTGTTGAAGACCTGGCACAAGCTATAGGATAAATCTGTATTATTCCGGCAAGTACTTCGTTTTTTATGGCAAACTACAATATTGCATCAAAGGAGTTAAAATCATTTCTCGATGAAAAAGTCGTGGAATTTAATCACCCGGATTTTATTAAGAATGACCCTATCTGCATCCCTCGCAGCTTTTCGAAAAAACAGGACATCGAAATTGCAGGCCTTTTTTCTGCTGTCTTTGCATGGGGAAACAGGCCAACAATCATTAACAAAGCAAAAAAATTAATGGCTTTGATGGATAATGCTCCTTTTCAATTTTGTACACAGCACACTGCCGCAGATATAAAAAAGCTTCTCAATTTCAAACACCGGACATTTCAAACAACTGACCTGTTATATTTTATAGAATTCCTAAACCATCATTATAGCAAGTATCCCTCACTGGAAAATGCTTTTACATTCAACCTGCATAAAAAAGATATAACCATTGAAAAAGGGCTGTCTGGTTTTTACAATTATTTTTTTTCGTTGCCAAACATACCAGAACGTACCCGTAAACATATTGCCACCCCGGAAAAAAGATCTACCTGTAAAAGGCTGAATATGTATTTGCGTTGGATGGTAAGACGGGATACTTGTGGCGTAGACCTGGGTATCTGGGAAAAAATTTCCCCTTCGCAACTTGTTTGCCCGATAGATGTACATGTGGCCAGAGTTGGGAGAAGATTATCTTTACTTAAACGACAACAAACCGATTGGCAAAGTGCACTGGAACTAACGGAAACTTTGCGTAACTGGGACCCCAATGACCCTGTAAAATATGATTTTGCACTATTCGGATTAGGCGTGTCAAACCTTTTGATATGAACAATGAAAATCTTATAGCGGTTATTAATAAGGAAATGGACTTAGCAGTACCGGCACATTTCACCGATACGCAATTACATAGCTATTTATCCGGGCATATCAACAGCCTTATTATCAATGATTTTCCGAAATTGACCCATCTCCTTTACAGGATAGACGTGAATGAAAAAAAACTTAAAGCCCTTTTGCGAGAATCTCCAGATCATAATGCAGGAGATATCATTGCGGCAGTAATTATTGAACGAACCCTGCAAAAAATAAAATCCCGGACTATATCGGAAAGGGAAAAACCGGAAGGCAATCCAGATGAGTGGCTGTAATCTTTCGTACATTATAGCTTTCGCCCTATCCCTTTTCCTTTCCGATCATTCTTAAAACCAACTATTACACCAAAATACCTGTCTGTTTTAGAAATTCTCTCCAAAACCATAGCGCTAACAGCAATTATGCATTTACCGCAAAAAACATATTTATAAACCCTATCAACCTCTGCTAATGAAAAACCCCGGAGAAAGATTCTCCCGGGGTGTCATATATTTTCAAAGTATTATTTAATAATTCCTCCAAAAACTTTTTTCAGGATATCAGTAGACCTTGCAGCAAAATTGGTTCGAATATTTTTTTCTTCTTTGGAAATAAGGTCAAACAGAGCTTCTGTAGTTTTTGCCGTTACATAATTAGCCAGATCAGGATTGGCTTTTTTGAATGTAGTAGGCAGGCTATTATATTTACTTATCACATCTCCATAATATTTAGTGGCATCCGTTTTATCCAAAGATGATTTAATAACCGGTAGAAAAGCTGCTGCTAATTGAGCTGTCGTTTTCTCCCTGAAAAAATGGGTTGCGCTGGTATCTCCGTTTTTCACTAACCCTATTGCATCAGTGATACTCATATTTTTAATGGCGTCAACAAAAATTGGTTTGGCCTGCCCTACGGCATCTTCAGCACCCCTGTTAATCTGCAAAACCGCTTTATCCACCATGCTGCCCAGCCCTATTGTACGTAACGTGTTTTCTATTTTTTTGGCATCTGGCGGCAGTAATACTTTATAGAGTGCATCTTTATAAAATCCATCCTCTTTATTTAACTGAAGTACAGCATTTACAACCCCCTGGCTCAATGCTTCCTTAATACCCTGCCCGGCTTCTGCTTCTGTTACCGTTGCACCTGTAGCTGTACCTTTACCGGTGGCAGGCAATTGGCTCAGGACATCGCAACTATTAAATAAGGTTACTAAAGCTAATCCTGTAGTAATCAACCTGATCTTGAGTGTTTGTTTTCTCATCTTTTAAATGTTTTTTAATAACTATTCAAATATACCATTATAAGACGGGATTTATTGAGGAATCAGTTGCATCAAGTATCTTCGCAAAAAAATTTAACAGAATATAATGAGCACAAAGCACTTGTCAGAACAGGAAATCATTCGACGTGAAAAATTGGAAGAATTGAATAAGATGGGTATTGATGCTTTTCCGGCACCGCTTTATCCTGTAACCCATTATGCTTCGGAAATAAAAAAAATATGGCAGGAAAGCCCTGAAAAATTTTCAGATCCTGTAACCGGCGAGCCGGTAGATATTTGCGTAGCAGGCAGGATTATGAGTATACGCGATATGGGAAAGGCAAATTTCGCTGTTATCCAGGATGCGTCTGGAAGAATCCAGTTATATATTAAACGGGATGATATATGCCCGGGAGAGGATAAAACATTGTACCAGGCCATTTGGAAGAAACTCGTTGATATTGGAGATATCATTGGCTTTAAAGGCTTTGTTTTTACAACAAAAACCGGTGAGACTTCCATACATGTAAAAGAATTTACAATCCTGTCAAAAGCTTTAAGGCCATTGCCTGTTGTAAAGGAAAAAGACGGAGAGGCTTTTGATGAAGTTACAGATCCCGAATTCCGGTACAGGCAACGGTATGCCGACCTTATTGTAAATCCGGGCGTTAAGGAAACCTTTATCAAACGTACAAAAATGGTGAATGCTATAAGGGATTTCCTTAACGAAAGAGGCGCCCTGGAAGTTGATACTCCCGTTTTGCAAAGTATTCCCGGGGGTGCTGCTGCCAGGCCATTTATTACACACCATAATGCTTTAGATGTACCAATGTATATGCGAATCGCCAATGAACTTTTCCTAAAAAGACTCATCGTAGGCGGATTTGATTGGGTATATGAGTTCAGCCGTAATTTCCGTAATGAGGGTATGGACCGTACTCATAACCCTGAATTTACGGTATTGGAATTTTATGTGGCCTACAAAGACTATGAATGGATGATGCAAACAACAGAACAATTGCTCGAAAATGCTGCATTGGCTACGAATGGCTCTACAAAAGTTCTGCTAGGCGACAAAGAAATTGATTTTAAAGCTCCATATAAAAGAATAACAATGTATGATGCAATAAGTGAATATACTGGTTTTGATATAAGCAATATGGATGAAGGCGGAATACGGAAGGTTTGCTCAGAAATGGGCATTCACGCAGACCCCAAATGGGGAAAAGGAAAACTTATCGACGAAATATTCGGGGAAAAATGTGAAGGCCATTTTACACAGCCTACTTTTATTACCGACTACCCGGTAGAAATGAGCCCTCTTACCAAAAAACACAGATCAAAACCAGGGCTGGTAGAGCGTTTCGAGCTAATTGTCAATGGAAAAGAGATTGCCAATGCATATAGTGAACTTAACGACCCCCTGGATCAGCGGCAACGTTTTGAAGAACAGGTAAAACTCATGGAACGTGGAGATGAGGAAGCTATGTTCATAGACCATGATTTTTTAAGGGCGCTCGAATACGGGATGCCCCCTACCAGTGGTATCGGCTTTGGGATTGACAGGCTTGCAATGTTGCTAACCAACCAGCAATCTATTCAGGATGTTCTTTTCTTCCCCATGATGCGCCCGGAAAAAAGTGGGGAATAACAAAAATATTCCATATCAAACACGTTTCTTTCCCAGCGGGATATTGCCTGACTAATATTAATTAAAATCAGTAAATTGCATCCCCGTTTGGGAACAAACTAATACATTTATTAAGATCAGTTCTTTTTTGCCCGATAGTATAATGGTAGTACGTCAGATTCTGACTCTGATAGTCTAGGTTCGAGCCCTGGTCGGGTAACTTTCTTTTACTCTTCTCCGTCTGCGTATATTTTTTTATCTTCCATATATCAGGATTTTATTTGTTATTTGCACTCATGACAACTAAAAAATACATTTCCTATTTGCTTAACCCGCTGGAATTGATACGTACCAAAAAAGTACTGCGGGTAAACCCTACGGTTGCTTCTCCACGGCCCGAACCACAATCGTTCAAAATTTTCGTTTATGATTATGATGCCGAAACGATTGAAATCAGGGAGTTTAAGGAAATTTCCTCCTGTTTTCCGTATATAGATTCCAATACAACTACCTGGATAAATATTGATGGTATTAGAAAAAAAGATGTAGAAGCCATTTGCGAACATTACGGAATCCACAATCTTATTGTAGAAGATATTTTAAGTGTAGGGCAACGGCCAAAAATGGATGAAATAAACGGGACCCTTTTTTGTTTGTTGAACATGTTATATTTCAACGAAGAATATTCTGCAGTGGAAACCGAACAGGTAAGCCTTGTGATGGGAAATAATTTTGTAATCAGTTTCCAGGAAAATGATGCTAAAGATGTTTTCAACCCGTTAAGGGACCGGCTGAAAGTAGCAGGTAGCAAAGCAAGGCAAAATGGAAGTGATTTCCTTTTTTATTCTATGATTGACCTTATTGTCGACAATTATTTCCTTGTTATGGAAAAGCTGGGAGAAAAGATCGAAATACTGGAAGAAGACATTGTAAAGGAAGCAAACACCGAGTGTCTTGCCAAAATAAATATTCTCCGTAAGGAAATGATTGTACTAAAACGTAGTATTGCGCCGGTAAGAGAACTAGTTGGCAGTATTTTAAGAAGTGATAACGACCTGATAGAAGAAAAAACCGAAAAATATTTTAAAGACGTTTATGATCATATTGTACAAGCTAACGACCTGGCAGAGAACTATCGGGATATGATGATGAACCTTCATGACCTCTATCTTAATAATGTTAATCTTAAGATGAATGAAGTAATGAAGGTAATGGCAGTGGTTACCTGCCTTTTGGCTCCGGCAACTGTTATTGGAGGAATTTTTGGGATGAATTTTGAACAAATACCTCTTCTTCACAACAAATGGGGATTCTTTATTTCCGTTGCGTTAATGCTGCTGATTCCTTTGTTCATGCTTCGTGTTTTCAGAAAAAGAGGGTGGTTTTAGACTAAGTAAATTATTTACTGCCATTATAGCTTTTTCCAGCCTTTCCTCATTTTGACCCGATACGGTAACCCATGGTACGAACTGATGCATCATACAATCTTTGTAATAATGATATAATTTTTCCCTCACCGGAAGATCCGGATATTCCCGTAATTCGTCTTTTACCCAGGGAAGATCTGTATTGCATAATAAATACAGATCATAATCCCGTTGAGCAATCTGATTCAGAATATACAATTCGCATTTGCCAAAAACAAATTCGCTCCATATTTTCATAACATACATATCGGTATCTATAAAAACTATCTTTTTTCCAGCTTCGGAAGCAAGCCGGATACCCTCTTCTTCTGCATGTATTTGCCCTAATGCAATTTTCAAAAGATCATCGTATGTATATTCTTTACCATTAGTAATGAGGTATTCTCTTGCAAACTCTTTTACCCATACTGTATCAAAATGTGCCGCTAATTGTGCGCACAAAGTACTTTTTCCGGTACTTTCCGGCCCGGTTACAACTACTTTGATTGATTTACTATTTTGCATATTTCCATGCCGGTTTTGCTTTTAGTATTTTTTTATACACCGGGCAAAGTTCGCTGTGTGAACCGGGAAGATAACCGGTACTCATCAGGAACTCATTTACAATCTCTCCTCCTGTAAAACGAAATGTTTGCTTAAACAATTTAACCCACTCCTCTTTAGTAAGCGGGTGATGATGATCGAGCCATTCCCTGAATGAACCATACTCTTTCTGTAATGTCAGTATTTTTTGCGCATTAGTAATAGCTGCATTGACTTTGAGGCGATTGCGAATAATGCCGGGATCGTTTAACAACCTTTGAACATCTTTTTCTTTGTACCCTGCCACTTTTTTAATATTGAACTGATGATATGCTTCCCGGAACGAATCCTGTTTTTTTAAAATTGTTGTCCAGCTAAGACCGGCCTGATTGATTTCCAACAGAAGCCTTCCAAAAAGTTCATTATCGTCCGTTATTGGAAAGCCGTAATGTTTATCGTGATATTCTCTATGCAAATGCAATTCCGGGCCTTTCATCTGGAATAAGGCACCGCAATATCCGGGTAAATTATTCATTGGCTCTATTTATTTTTTTAATCCGTTTGGCCCATTCAGTAAGCCCCACTATAGCCATTACAAGCAGTACAAGATAGTATACACTGGTAAAAACATACCCTTTTACAAAGTACAAGGGTATAGAAACGATATTAGTAATGATCCACCAATGCCAGTTTTCCAGTTTTTTTTCTGTCATAAGCCACATACCTGTAAAAGCAGATGCACTAGCCAGTGCGTCTGCCCAGGGAATAGCATTAGGAGCAAAATCTTTTTTCAAATAAGATAAAGCATAAAAGATCAACAAATAAAAAACCGCAAAAAATGACAGGTGCAGCAGCCATTCCCTATGCGAAGCTTTTGTTATATGCAAAACAAAGTGTTGTTGATTATCTCTTTTTACCCATTTGTACCATCCGTAGATACTCATTATAGTATAATAAAAATTAACGGAAGCCTCTCCTAACAGATCTCCCTTAAAACTGATATAGATATAAATAATAGTATTAACCAGGCCTACGGGGTATACAAGTATATTTTCCGAACGGGAAAACCATACACTGGCAATACCGGCAAAGACGGCAATATATTCAAGCCTTCCGGTAGCTCTCATACCTTCAATGAACTGGCGATATATTTCTGAAAATAACAACTTTAAAGTATATGTAGCAAAAATAGCAGCAATAAAATTTTAAACAAAAAAGCATCTTCAGAAAAAGATGCTTTTGTATAATACCGCTATATAAAATAATTTGATTGTTTTATTCAGCCTCTGCCATAACTTCCTTCACTTCCGGTATCATCCGTTTCATCATACCTTCTATACCGGCTTTTAAAGTTATCATACTGGATGGGCACCCGCTACAGCTTCCCTGAAGCATTAGATTAACTACCCCGTTTGAATAACTCTTAAATTGTATTGCCCCCCCATCCATTTCAACGGCAGGCTTAACATAATTTTCAAGCAATTCTTTTATACGTTTTACCACATCGTCATCATCAGCACTTACTTCATTAGTACTTTCCGGCCTGATTGTAGAGATTGCCTCCTCATTTATCACTACTTTACCTTCTTCCAGGTATTCTTTCAGGAATTGTTTTATAGTAGGAATTACATCTACCCAGTCCTCTGTTTCATTAGTCTTGGTGAGAGTAATGAAATTGCTGGCAATGAAAACCGATTTGATAAAAGGAAAAGTAAAAAGTTCCTGCGCCAATGGAGATGGGCCTGCAGTAGATTCATCAGGGAAATCGATACTCTTGCCGGGATACAACAGTTTATTAGCCACAAATTTCATCGTCTCCGGATTGGGGGTCATCTCTGTATAAATACTGATAACCGGGTTTCCTGTCTTGATCATTTTCAAATATTTTTCTGCCACAAATTTAGCAAGATTATGGCAGAACAGGGGATTATATTAGCTGCAATAACTATTCGTTATCAAATAATTTCTCATTTCGAAAATTCATATCCACGAAACCTGTTTGATTTACTATTTTTTTTGTAATTTGTAATATGCTTGCAACCTTCCGGTACCTTTGAACAACTATATAAGCAGAAACAAACCTCTACATATGTTACCTAAAGTTTTACTGCATTTTTTTTTAGCCTGTTTCCTTTTTCACCCCTTTAGCGCTGATGCTCAAAAAGTTAAACGGAAGGGTTCTGGTCCGCTTATGAAAAAAAATAATCAGGAAGTTGTTCCGGATAGTTTTTTCATAAGCCAATTTGCAGGAAAATGGCAGGAAAATAAGAGATTGAACAGAAATAGCCGGTTAGAGGAAGAAATACAAGATACGCTATACCTGCATTTTGAAAATAATAAAGTGAATGCCCGGGAAGGGAATAAACCTAACCTAAAAGGAGAAGCTTCCATTGATAACGGCAATATACTCATTGCGGCAGCAGATGTTTACACGATTCAGTCTGTTAAGGCTGATACAATAATATTGGACGACAATGATCTTTACATTCATATTTTCCTTAAAAAAAATTATTTCTGGTACGAAGCTGTAGGAAAAGATTCAATTAAACAGGAAACTTTCAATGCTGCTATATCTTACGAGCCTCATAGCCTTGCCGGTAATTGGGATATATATAAGAAAGAAGCAAAGCCTGGCACAATTAATCCTTCTTCCGCTATCCTTAAGTCCTTACACATTGACCCGATCAACAACGATACACTGGCAACAGGTTCTGTTATTTTTTACACTGGTGGCACATCGGAAGAAACTCTTTGTAAATTCCGTTTTTACAAAACTTCTATACAAATTGAAGCAGAAAAACACAACTGGTTCCTCCCGGTATGTAAGGCCGGCAAAAAGGAATTAATACTTGGCAGCGCTGAAATGATCCTATATTATTGCAGAGCTTTATAAAAAACCGCTGTAAAACTATTCCATTATACCAATCCCCTGCCTCCTGTAACAAAACTATATACAGAAGGTACCCATTTCCTGAATACGGCAGATAACCCGATTATCAGCAAGATAATACATAATGGGACGACAAGGAATGTAGCCATTCTATATCCCTGGTAGTGCGGCAAATAAAGAAAAACCGCTTTTGTTATATACACAACCAAGGGAGCATGAGCTGCATATATCATAAATGAAAAAGCACTTATTTTTTCAAACCATTTTTTATTGCCCAGATAGCGTACAAACCCATCACAACCATACCAGGCAAACAACAGCCCGCTGAAAACAGTCAGTTTGTGCAATAACGATAATACAATCTCAATTCCATTAAACGCGTCGCCAAAAGCCAAAATCGTTTTCGATACGGAAGTCAGAATAAAAATAATAGCCCAGTATCGAGGTGCCTGCCAGCGTGAAGAGTGTGCAATATCAAAATTGCTTTTTTGAATGAGTATACCAAGGGAAAAGAAAAGTAGCCCTTCTCCTTCAGCAAGCCCGATTCCTGCAGTTGCCACCCATAAAAAAATGGCTACCGGAAAAAATATCCATCTGACAATCTGATGCAAAACACACCAACGCAGGCCCGGATAGGCCAGATTATAGACCAATAGTACCCTTATGAACCAAAGTTGATATGATGCCGGGAAAAATATCCATCTGGCAAACACTTCATACCAATGATACTGGTGCAGCAACACCCTGTTTTCGTCCAACTGCATCATTTGTGTTGCTGCCACTACTTCCTTTCCAATATAAAAAAACTCCAAAATATAAGTAAAAAGAAGTCCTGCTGCACTCCACACAAGATATGGATATAATAATGTCCTGACCCTTTTGCCCATACGTTGCTTGTATGGCCTGTAATCATTCATTGCAAATAAATACCCCGAAATAATAAAAAGCATGGGAATACGAAACCGTAAAACACCATTCGCAACCCAATATTCTATAAATGACGTAAGTGTCAGTGGCTCTCCCGGCATGGTCCAGGGTTGAAGGTACCCCTGTTTCAAATTATATCCATGTACAAAAACAAGCAATACCATGGATATGAATGACCAAAATCTGAATTTTTGTGATTGAAACTGCGAGAGCATATCTTATAAGTATTCTTGCAATTAAGGTACTCAAAATTAAAACTTGGGAAAAGATAATATTATTATCAGCAATACAGCCTGACCAATGGAAAATATATATCACTCAACAATGCGCAACTTAGCATAATTGAGCATGATTTTTTTTTCGCCATTCAATTCAAAATTGATTGTAGCAATAGGGTTATGCGAAGCACCCTCCATCTTAAGCACTTGCCCATAGCCGAATTTCTGATGTTCTACTTTTTGCCCGGGTTGCAGATGAGAAGTATCGCTTGGCTCAAACCCTTCAGAAGGAATATGTACCTTTGTTTGCGGACGAGCTGGTACCGAAAAGGCTTGTTTGGATACCATGCTTTTTTTGTCGTGTTCTGTTGTATCGTTTCTGAAATTATTCCCCGCAGCGCCTCGCATCCATAAATTACCATTTGAAGAAGACTGATTCCGCAATCCGCCTCCGGCATAACTTCTGTCTATATGTGCTTCCGGCATTTCATCAATAAACCGGCTTGGGTCATTTTGCTGCAATTGCCCGAACCGATAACGGGCATTTGCATAAGTAAGCCATAATTTTTTACGTGCCCGTGTAACAGCTACATAAAAAAGCCTCCTCTCCTCTTCAAGTTCTTCTCGTGTATTAATACTCATTGCACTTGGAAACAAAGTTTCTTCCAACCCTCCAACAATTACGCAATTGAATTCCAGCCCTTTAGCGGCATGTATTGTCATAAGCTTAACAGTATTGGCATCATCTTTATCTTCATCTGCATCGGTAAGCAAAGTAATCTGCTGAAGATAAGCTCCTAATCCTTTATCCCCAACCTCGCCATCCTCTTCGTTCATCGGAGTTTCTGTAAACTCTTTAACGGAATTGAGCAATTCCTGTACATTCTCGTACCTGGCCAGGCCTTCCGTAGATTTATCATTGAAAAGTTCCTTTACAATACCCGTACTTTTACCGGCAATAACTGCCAGATCATAAGCATTCTTTTTCCCCAATTCACTCCGAAACATTTTTATCATAGTAATAAATCCGTCTATGGCTTCCAGTGCGGCGGATTTGAAACCCAGTATAGAAGCATGGTTCAGTATTTCCCAAAGTGTACTATTTTTTTCATTGGCATACAGGATCGCTTTATCTAATGTCGTTTTCCCAATACCTCTTGCAGGATAATTTATTATACGTTTTAATGCCTCTTCATCATTCGGATTAACTATCAGCCTCAAATAAGCAAGAAAATCCTTTATTTCTTTTCGCTGATAAAAAGAAAGTCCTCCGTAAATCCGGTATGGAATGTTCATTCGCCGCAAACTTTCTTCATAGGATCGGCTTTGGGCATTAGTCCGGTACAATATGGCAAAGTCGCTATTAAAAAAATGGTTCCTGAGTTTTTCCTCCTGGATAGTATCGGCAGCAAATTTGCCCTCTTCATTATCCGTAGCGGTACGCACCAATTTAATTTTTTCTCCACTTTCCTTATCTGTCCAAAGCGTTTTAGGCAATTGATTCCTATTATTACCAATTATTTCATTTGCAACGTCAAGAATGTTCTTTGTACTACGATAATTCTGTTCCAGTTTTACCACTTTTACATCATCATAATCTTTTTGGAACTGTAAAATATTCTCAATCGTCGCTCCACGAAAACTATATATGCTCTGGGCATCGTCGCCAACCACACAAACATTTTCATGCATTGCCCCCAGCAGTTTTACTATTTCGTACTGTGTTGTATTTGTATCCTGGTATTCATCTATAAGTATATATTTGAATTTACGCTGATATTTACTGAGAGCCTCGGGGTAATGTTTGAGGAGAATATACATTTTATACAGGAGGTCATCAAAATCCATTGCTCCGCTTTTAAAGCAACGTTTTACATAAGCATCATATATTTTCCCAATAGCAGGGCGGTTGGAACGATTGTCCTCCTGCTGTATGGCCCAATCATTATTATATTCTTCGGGTCCAATAAGGCTGTTTTTGGCAGAAGATATCCTGTTATAGACCAGGTTGGGTTTATAGAATTTATCATCAAGGTTCAACTCGTTGACCACCGCTTTAATAACACTTTTGGCATCATCCGTATCATAAATAGTAAAACTTTGCGGATATCCCAGTTTTACAGCTTCACTACGCAATATTCTCGCAAATACACTGTGAAAGGTGCCAATGTATAAATTTCTTGCTTCAGTGCCGCCGCCGCCCATTTCCGGAGTATTAAGTATACGTTCTACCCTCTCTTTCATTTCAGCAGCCGCTTTATTTGTAAATGTAAGAGCCAGAATGTTAAAAGCATCCACTTTATAATAACCCATCAAATGAGCTATACGGGTTGTAAGCACTTTCGTTTTCCCGCTGCCGGCCCCTGCAATAATCATAATTGGCCCGTCTTTATGTAATACCGCTTCTCTTTGCGGCTCATTCAATTCATCTAAATATTCTGGCATGTAGCGAAGGTACGAATACGCAGCATGAAGGAAGGGCTTGTGAAAAAATTTTTATCCAACCCTTTTTGAATTTTCACAATTCATTTTATGTAATTAACCCCCACAGCGCATCCTTGAAAAAAATAACGTTATATGAAAAAAATTATCTTACTATTCATTGTTGCTTCTGCCTGTCTGAACCTGCTAGCTGGTAAAAACAATGACCGGAACAAAGTAAAAGCGGAACTGCAAGCTGTAACCGTTTACAAAAGCGGCGCTGAAATGAGCCATACTGCGAAAGCAGAACTAAAAAAAGGCAATAATGAACTCATTATCGAAAACATCAGCAATAGCCTGGATATTAACAGTATCCAAGTAAACTGCAGTAATAATATCACCGTTATGGGTGTGGAATTCAGTAATGATTACCTGCAAAACGAAACAGTATCGCCGGCAGAAAAGATATTGCTGGATTCTGCAGAAAGCATCAACAGCACTATTGAAAGGATCAAAACGCAGATCAGCATAACAGAAGAATTGCTATCTGTGTTGAAATCCAATAAAGAAATCAAGGGTAGCCAAACAGGACTTAGTGTTGCCGAATTAATGAAGCTGATGGAATACTACAAGGCCAAATCTACCGAACTAAAGAACGAACTGGCTGTTTTACATCAGAAAGAAAACAAACAGAATGAGTTATTGCAAAAAATCAATAATCAAATTGAAGAAGAGAGAGAAAAAAACACTAGCTCTTTTGGGAGGGTAATATTACAATTGAACTGTGCCATATCCGGCAAATATGATTTTGCCATTACCTATATCACGCCCAATGCCTATTGGACTCCCTTCTATGACCTAAGAGCAGATAATATCGCTTCTCCGCTAAAACTGGTTTACCGTGCCAAAATATATCAAACCACAGGCATAGACTGGCAAAAGGTAAAGCTAAGCCTTTCCACTTCCACACCATCCCAAACAGGTAATGCGCCATTGTTGAATACATGGTTCCTGAGTTATATCAATCCGGTATATTATTATAATCAATCTTTGGTAAAATCAAAATCCAATACGATACAATCTTTTAATGCTGCAGAAGCACTAAGCGGCAGAGTAGCCGGATTGGAAGCTTCGCCAGATGCCGGTTATAATATTCGCATCAGAGGCGGTACTTCTTTATCTGCTGACAATGAGCCCCTTTATGTTGTAAACGGAACAATCATGAACAATACAGATGCAAAAAATATCGATCCGAAGATGATTAAAAGCATAAATGTACTAAAGGACGCTTCTGCAACAAGCATTTACGGGTCCCGTGGCGCCAACGGAGTAATTATAATGACATTGAAAGACGGCATGGATGATTTTGTTTCGGTAGCGGAAAAAGAACTGAATGTGGTATTTGATATAGACATACCATATGATGTTCCATCTAACGGAAAAGCACAGACGGCAGTTTTAAAAGAATATTCCGTTCCTGTGTCTTATAAATTCTATTCTGTCCCGAAACTAGATAAAGATGTATTCCTGCTTGCAGAAGTAGCAGATTGGGAAAAACTGAATCTTTTGCCCGGCGAAGCTAATATTATATTTGAAGGAACCTATACTGGAAAATCTTTCATCGACCCATCCTCTACACAAGACACCCTGAACCTGACAATGGGCAGAGATAAGAAAGTCGTCATTAAAAGAGAGAAATTGATGGATTTCAGTAGTACAAAATTCCTGGGGTCCAATAAAACTCAAACCTTTACTTACGAAATAACTGTCAGAAACAACAAGAAGGATGCGATTGATATATTGGTAAAAGACCAATATCCGATTTCAAAAAATAAAGAAGTAGCGGTAGACCTGCTACAAAGCGACGGGGCCTCTATCAACGAAGAAACCGGTGTATTAAGCTGGAAACTGAAACTGGCAGCAGGCGAAGTTAAAAAACTACGAATCAGCTATAGTGTAAAGTACCCCAAAGACAAGGTGTTAAACCTTAATTGATTATTCTATGGTATTCCGGTGGTGAGGTCAAGCGCTGCCGGAATACTTTTATGCAGCAAATTCTACAGCAAGATTTTCTTTTGCCACAGGCAGGAAAAGATACCAGCAAATACCCAATAATAAACAAACATTTTCCGAAGGCTGTGCAACTGTAGCTAAATTAATCCCCGAGATTTTTGCCGGTTTAAGAGAACAATTAAGCAAAGGCTGGCCGGTTTCGCTATGGAAAATCATCAGATCCCCACCCGACTGGCCTTCATGTATTTTGTAATGGTATTTTTTTGAGTCTATTGTTACATATCCTTCTGAAGAATGCCATTTATCATGCTGCAAAGACCCTATTTCCAGCCCGTATTCATTCTTAAAAAGAACCTTACCGTTAAGCGAACCTGATTTTTCCATAAAAAACAGCCTCTGGCTTACTCCGCAACTGATTCTCGCCGATTGTTGGAGAGGATGGTATTTAACCACAATCCGGCAGCCATTTTCATCTGTTAAACGATATTCCAGAAGAGATGATTTCGGATTACAGACCA
>CAZKPH010000010.1:0-20637 GCA_964554605.1 uncultured Ferruginibacter sp. | reverse complement strand
AGCCTTTTATTTCCAACGAATACGCTGCGATTGTAATTGTAAAACCTGTGGAAAAATTCACAGACGATGATAAGTTCAAGTTGGATCAATATGTAATGAATGGGGGGAGATTGCTTTTCTTTATTGATGCCTTATATGCCGAAAAAGACAGCCTGCAGAATCAATCGGGGGATATGATTGCTTATGCCCGGGATCTGAATATCGGCGATCTTTTGTTCCGATATGGAGCCCGTATCAACAACGATCTTATAGCTGATAAATATTGCGATCAAATTCCTGTAGAAGTCGGTAGTATCGGAGGGCAAACACAGAAACAATTACTGCCGTGGATTTATTCGCCCCTGCTACAATCTGCATCGGATCATCCTATTGTTAAGAACGAGGCGAATGTCCTGGCCCAATTTGCCAATTCGATCGATACCGTAGAAGCCGAGAACGTCCATAAAACTTTTTTGCTTAGTTCTTCTGGCAATGCTTATACTTTGCCTACTCCTGCAAGAATCGAGTTGAATAGCTTACAAACAGAAGAAGATATAAATAAGTTTAATAGAAAAAATATTCCTGTAGCGGTTTTGCTGGAAGGGAAATTCAGGTCGCTATATGCTAACAGGGCCACACAGGCACAATTGGATACGCTAAAAGCTTATAATGTTTCTTTCAGGAAAGAATCTGAAGATAACGGGAAAGTTATAATAGTAGGCGATGCGGATATAGTAATTAACGGTTTTTCGGAAATGATTGGCCCACTGCCTATGGGTACCAATAGATATACCAAGATACAGTATGCAAACCGGGATTTTTTCCTGACAAGTGTTGAATATATGGCAAATGACAAAAACATACTGGATGCAAAAGCAAAAGATTATTCTCTCCGGTTACTGGATCCAAAAAAAATTGAAGCCGAACGTACGCTCTGGCAAGTAATAAATATTCTAATCCCGATATTGATAGTTTTGTTGTTCGCATTTATCTATCAATGGATACGAAAAAAGAAATATTCAGGTGGTGGGCTATCTAGGCTGTAATAAGTAAGTATATATGAATGCAACCCAAATGATATATCTGGTATTCAGTGGTGTAATACTATTGGCTTTGATATTAGACCTGGGTCTTCTTAGTAAGAAAAATAAGACAATCAGTTTACGGGCAGCGTTGATACAAACTGTTTTTTGGGTGTTGTTGTCTTTGTTTTTTTGTGTATTTATCTGGTACGAAAAAGGTACTGCAGATGCAATTAGTTACATGTCTGCTTATTTGCTGGAATGGTCGCTTTCCGTAGACAACATTTTTGTTTTCATAATTATATTTACTTTTTTCGGAGTCAAACCCAGGAATTATTCAAGAGTACTGTTGCTTGGTATTCTAATGGCGATACTTCTTCGTATTGTATTTATAGCTGTCGGAAGCGAACTTGTGGCAAGAGCAAACTGGGTTATGTATCTTTTTGGGGCATTTCTTGTATATACAGGCATTAAAATGTTCAGTAAAAAAGATGAGGCGGAATTTAACCCCGAAGATAACTGGGCATATGGGTTTATGAAAAAATTCATGCGTACAACAAATGAAGAACCCGATGGCAGGTTCATCATTGTACGGAATAAAAAAGCATACTTTACCAGCCTTTCGATGGTGGTTGTTATGCTGGCGCTGATTGATATAGTATTTGCGGTGGATTCAATTCCAGCCGTTTTTTCAATTATACCTGACCCTTCAAAAAAATTACTGATTTACTCTTCAAATATTTTTGCTGTTTTAGGATTGCGAAGCCTGTTTTTTCTGTTGCGAGGAGCTGCAAGCCGTTTCGACTATTTACAACAGGGGATAGCTATTGTCCTTTTTTTTATCGGGCTGAAAATGGTAATCGTCAAATGGTTGCATATACCAGTTTGGGTGTCATTAGTTGTAATTGTATTATGTATTGGTATTTCCATTCTTTATTCAATATATCATAAACGTAAAGGGGCTCCGAAAGATGTAATAATATCTTGAAGATGACAATTTTGAAAACCGAATAGTTAATTTTATCATAGATTTTGGAATATACTATTGAACATATTAGAAGAATCGTTGACGGGGCTTACCTGCTCCGGAGTGATGTGGCTTTGCCTGTTGAACATTTATTAACCGACAGCCGAAGGTTATTATTTCCTGCTTCAACGGTTTTCTTTGCCATTTCCGGCCCCCGGCGGAGCGGGCGGCAATTTATAGAGGATCTTTATAAAAAAGGAGTCAGGAATTTTATCGTTTCTGCCAGTAGTGCGGAAATATTTCCCGGCATGGATAATGCCAATGTTATCGAAGTAAATGATGTCCTACATTCTTTGCAGCAATTAGCCGCATATCACCGTAGTTTCTTTACCATACCGGTTGTAGGTATTACAGGTAGTAATGGGAAAACAATTGTAAAAGAGTGGCTATATCAATTGCTGCAATCCGATTATAATATAGTACGCAGCCCCAGAAGTTACAATTCCCAGATTGGTGTTCCGCTTAGTGTATGGCAAATACAATTGTCAAACACGTTGGCATTGTTTGAGGCAGGAATTTCCTATCCCGGCGAAATGGGGAAAATAGCTGAAATTATTAATCCGGGTACCGGTATTTTGACAAGCATTGGAGAAGCGCATAATGAAGGATTTGACGATATACAACAGAAAATAGTGGAGAAGTGCCGCCTATTTGCAGGATGTTCTGCAGTTTTTTTCCCAAAGGATGATCTGAAAGGCTATATAGATTTGGAAACACTGCGGGGGAATATTTTGCGAGCAGACGTGAAACTGATTTCATGGAGCCGCAATTCAGAAGCTGTCCTGTCTATATCAGGTATTGATAAGAGAGGTAGCAGTACTCTTATTAAAGCCCGTTATCAGGAAGAAAAAGATTTGCAAATAGAGATACCCTTTACAGATGAAGCATCAGTTTGCAATGCTATCACCTGTTGGAATTATCTGTTGTACCTGGGTATAAAGAATGATATCATTGCAAGAAGAATGTTGCTGTTGAGGTCTGTAGAAATGCGCCTGGAATTAAAGGAAGGTATTAACAACTGTTCAGTTATTAATGACAGTTACAGCACCGACATAAATTCTCTGGCTATTGCACTTGACTTTTTACAGCAACAACAACAACATACCGGGAAAACGGTTATTTTAAGCGATATTCTTCAGACAGGAAAATCTCCTGCTACATTGTATAGGGAAATTGCCGGGATTTTGATACAAAAGAATGTAACCCGTCTGATTGGGGTAGGGAAAGATATTCAGAGCAACCGGGATCGATTTTCCGGGATACCGGAAACAACTTTTTTCTCCTCCACAGGAGATTTCCTCGCCAATTTCCATCAGCTTCATTTTAATAATGAAACCATATTGCTAAAAGGAGCCAGGATATTTGAGTTTGAACAAATAAGCCGCCACCTTGTACAAAAAACACATCAAACAGTGTTGGAAATTGACCTTAATGCCGTTGCCCATAATTTAAAAGTATATCAGCAATTTCTTCAGCCCGGTACGAAACTTATGGCTATGGTTAAGGCATTTGGTTATGGCAGCGGAAGTTTTGAAATTGCCAATTTGTTGCAGTTTCACAAAGTAGACTATCTCACTGTTGCTTACGCAGACGAAGGTGTGGAGTTAAGAAAGGCTGGTATAGCATTGCCTATTATGGTAATGAATGCGGAAGAGATAACATTTGACCTGTTGGTAGAATATAATCTTGAACCCGAGATTTTTTCCGAAGAAATATACAATGCTTTTGAAAAATACCTTGTTCTATCAGGAATCCAATATTTCCCGATACATATAAAATTGGATACCGGTATGCATAGATTGGGTTTTGAACCCGACGGAATAGGTCAACTTGCTGAAAAGCTGGCCAACACTTATCACTTCAAAGTGCAATCTGTTTTCTCGCATTTAGTGGGAAGTGATAACAGCATTTTTGATGATTTTACGGAAAAACAGGCAAAAATATTTTCTGAAGGATGCAATATAATCCGAAACAAAATCGGATATGATTTTATCAGGCATATCGCCAATACGTCTGCAATACATCGACACAGGCATTTGCAGATGGATATGGTCAGGCTAGGTATAGGACTATATGGTGTTGATAGTGAGGAAGCTATCCAGGAAAAGTTGAAAAATGTTACCACACTTAAAACTACTGTTTCACAGATAAAAAGAATAAAGGAGGGAGAAACAGTAGGATATAGCAGAAGCGGTGTGCTTAGGAGGGACAGTATAATTGCAACAGTTAGAATTGGTTATGCAGATGGGTATCCTCGTGTTTTGGGAAATGGTGCAGGAAAGATGTATATCAGTGGGAAGCGTGTACCGGTTGTGGGCAACGTATGCATGGATATGACCATGCTCGATGTTACTGAGGTACCTGGAATTAAAGAAGGCGACGAAGTAACAGTATTTGGCCGGTTTTTACCGGTAACTGAAGTTGCCCGGGATGCAGGTACTATTGCTTATGAAATGCTTACCAGTGTTTCCCGAAGAGTTAAAAGAGTTTATTTTGAAGAATAAATAGCGCTATCCGAAGGATATTTATAGCTTGAACTGCTAAAAACGCATGTGCGTATAATACTAAATCCTCCTATCTTTGAAGCAATTATGAAGGCAAGAACCGTTATTTTATTTATATTTTTGATCGTTTTAGCAGATCAGGCATTAAAGTTCTACATTAAAACTCATTACGTTATCAACGAATCCCACACTGTTTTTGGTAATTGGTTTAGGCTTCTTTTTGTAGAGAATGAAGGAATGGCTTATGGCATGAAGTTTGGGGGGGATGGAGGCAAAATGCTGCTTACCATTTTCAGGTTGTTGGCGGTAGGTTTTGGGGTGTGGTATCTGGGATATATCATCCGTAAAAAATATCATAAAGGCTTTATCATTTGCGCAGCGCTTATTTTTTCCGGTGCTCTTGGCAATCTTATTGATAGCCTGTTTTACGGAATGATATTTGATTCTACTTATGACCCCGCCACTTTTGCCAATGCAGATGTAGTAGCTAAAGCCTTTGCAGGAAAAGGGTATGGAAGTTTTTTACACGGAAAAGTAGTGGATATGTTGTATTTCCCCATTATCAGGGATGCACATTTCCCTTCTTGGGTTCCGTATTGGGGTGGAGACGAATTTGAGTTTTTCAGGCCCATATTTAATATAGCCGATGCCGCAATTTCTACCGGTGTAATTGCATTGCTGGTTTTCCAGAAAAAATTTTTCGGGAATACTTCTGCAGGCGGGGAAAATCCAGAGGTGAGAGAAGCGGAATAATATTCAAACACGCTAAATATAAAATATAAACTAATCTGTATGAAAATCGTAAAAGTCCCATTGTTACTGATCAGCTTTGCAGCATTGCTTTATGGGTGCCAGAAAGATTTTAATGACCCGTCAAAAAGAGAGTCTGATGGAAGATTAAAGGATTCAATAGGGAATTGTACTCCCTTTGTGATTGCAGGGCATTATGAAACCGAAGTTGATCTTACGGGAGATAACTGGGTAGACATTCATGTACAGGTAGATAGTGTTGGGAAATATTTTATAAGTACGGATACTGTAAACGGGTATTCTTTTACTGGTGTAGGTACACTCGGGTACAAAGGAGATAACAGGGTACGCTTATACGGGCATGGGAAGCCCCTTTCCGGCGGTACGGATGTATTTACGGTAAAGTATAAGGGAGACGCCTGCAGGTTCGAGGTAAATGTAAGCGGTGTTGTTATACCGCCTGCGACCTATACGTTGGACACAGCTTCAGGAAATTGTTCGGGCGCTATTGTGGATGGGTCCTATCTTACCAATATTGCTACAACTGCCGATGCTAATAAGGTTACGTTAAAAGTAAATGTAAAAACTGCCGGCAAATACAATATAACTACAGGAAGTGTAAATGGAATCACTTTTGCTGGTTCAGGTGTGTTTACAGCTATAGGATCTCAGAATGTTGTGCTAAAGGCATCCGGCACACCTCAGGCGGAAGGATCATTCAATTACACGCTTAGCTCTGGTACTACATGTATATTTACCGTTACAACTGCCAAAGGGCCTGATGCTGCCGTCTTCACACTGGGGGGTGCATCGGGAAATTGTACCGGATTTGCTGCCAATGGCACTTATACTGCGGGAACGGCATTAGGAACGGGAAATACGGTTACTTGCCAGGTTAATGTTACTGTTCCTGGTGTTTATAGTATTTCCACAAATACTGTCAACGGAATAACTTTCAGCTCTTCTGGCACATTTACATCTGCGGGGACACAAACGGTTACCCTTACAGGATCTGGTACTCCAACGGCATCTGGTAATAATAATTTTACCGTTACTGCTGCAACAGGTAGCTGTACATTTAGTATAACAACTGTTTCCGGAGGAACAAATCCGCCACCTGCCACCGGGTCTAATTTATATTTCCAATTTAATGACGGCAGTAAATTAATTGCATCAGATACTTCAAATGTAGTGGCTCTAATGGTGCCAAATATGGGAATGACAATGTTATCAATAGAAGCTTTTTCCAAGTCGGGAGATACTTCCTTTGCTCTTTCTGTTGCCCTTGCCGGTACTCCACAAACCGGGGTTTCCTATAAGACAAATGTTTTGGGTACCCCTCTTTCAATATTTACTGTTATGACAACCGGGGGGCAACTTTATCAGGCGGATTTTTCCACAAGTGGTGTAGTAATTTCTATCGTTTTTGATAAAATTGACCTTACCAATAAAATTGTAAGTGGTACTTTTTCCGGGACAGCTCAAACTCCATCAGGCTCTAAAACGCTTACAAACGGGAAATTTAAAGCACTTATGCCTTAATTATGTGAAATTTATTGAATAAAAAAGAGGCTGTTGAAATAACAACAGCCTCTTTTTATTATTACCATCGCATTTATATTTTTCCAACCATATCTTCCGGTTTTACCCATGCATCAAAGTCTTCCGGAGTTACATATCCTAATTTTACTGCCATCTCTTTTAATGTACTTCCTTCTTTATGAGCTTTCTGGGCTATTTCGGCGGCTTTATAATACCCGATTTTAGTGTTTAGTGCGGTTACGAGCATTAAGCTATTTTCTACGTGTTTTTTAATGTTAGCTTCGATGGGGGCAATACCTACTGCACATTTATCATTAAAGGATACGCATCCTTCCCCAATGAGCCTGGCACTATGCAGGAAATTATAAATCATGACAGGCTTAAAGACGTTCAGTTCAAAATGCCCCATGCTACCGCCTATACTGATAGCTACATCATTGCCAATAACCTGGGCGGCTATCATTGTCAGAGCTTCACATTGAGTAGGGTTAACTTTTCCAGGCATAATGGAAGACCCTGGTTCATTGTCAGGGATGAACAATTCCCCAATGCCCGAACGGGGGCCACTTGAAAGCATACGGATATCATTTGCAATCTTCATAAGGCTTACTGCTACAGTCTTAAGTGCACCATGTGCCTCAACTATCGCATCATGTGCCGCAAGTGACTCAAATTTATTCTCAGCGGTTACAAAAGGTAGCCCTGTTAGTGATGCGATATGCTTGGCTACATTTTCGGCGTACCCGGGAGGAGTATTGATGCCGGTACCTACTGCAGTACCACCTAATGCCAATTCACTCAAATGTGTAAGAGAATTTTTAACAGCCTTCAGTCCATGATCTAACTGTGACACATATCCGCTAAATTCCTGGCCGACAGTAAGTGGTGTGGCATCCATGAAGTGTGTACGTCCTATTTTGACTACTTTCATAAACTCTTTGCTTTTAGCTGCCAGTGTGTTCCTGAGTTTTTCAATTCCGGGGATAGTAGTTTCAATCAATATCTTATACGCTGCTATGTGCATAGCAGTTGGGAATGTATCATTACTGCTTTGCGATTTATTTACATCATCATTAGGATGCAATACTTTCTCTTTATCGGTTAGTTTGCCACCATTGATAACATGACCGCGATAGGCGATCACCTCATTAACATTCATATTGCTTTGAGTGCCACTTCCCGTCTGCCATACTACAAGTGGAAAATAGGCATCCAACTTCCTTTCCAATATCTCGTCACATACTTTGGCAATCAGTTCTGTTTTTTCTTTTGACAAAACACCGGCATCCAGGTTAGTAAGCGCTGCGGCCTTTTTCAGGTATGCAAAAGCACCGATAATTTCTTTTGGCATTTTATTAATATCCTGCGCAATTTTGAAATTATCAATACTGCGTTGTGTCTGTGCGCCGAAGTAAGCATCAACGGGTACCTGCACTTCTCCCATAGTGTCTTTTTCTATTCTATATTCCATAAAAAATAAAGTGGTTTAAAAATGAATTATTATGTAAAATTACAGCAAAACATATAGTAATTTGTGTTGAAATTTTTCTCAAAACCATAATTTTTTGTTCCATGAACAGATATGGATTTCTTTTTACAATTCCTTTCATATTATTACTTTCCTGTGCTCATAAAAACATCACGGGAAGCCATTTGGAAATAAAATCAAATAAAAAACTTTTTTCATTTGGGGCAGATCTTTCTTTTGTGCCACAAATGCAAAAAAGGGGAATAGTATATAAGGAGGATGGCAAGCCTGTTGATATATTCGAAATATTCAAAAAACATGGTTGTAATACAATACGCCTAAAGTTGTGGCATACCCCGCAGTCGTATGTGTCCACATGGGGAGGAGATGATCAGTCATTCAATGATCTTTTACAAGTAGCAAACCTTATAAAAAAGGCGAAGGGAAAAGGACTATATATAAACCTGGACTTACATTATTCCGATACATGGGCCGATCCCCAGAAGCAATACATTCCTGCCGCGTGGAAAAATCTTGATCTGGCCACAATGCGTGATTCCGTTTATCGGTATACGTATTCTGTACTTTCTTATCTTGAGGATAAGGGGGCCGTTCCCGAAATGATCCAGGTAGGAAATGAAACGAACAACGGGATGCTTTGGCCTATAGGAGAAGTTAAGGAGAATAATTTTGCATCTTTTGCTCAATTGTTGAATTCGGGTATCAGGGCAGTCAGGGATTTTTCCAAACATTCCGGCATCAAACCTAAGATTATAATTCATGAAGCACAATTACAAACCATTGATAGCTGGATGGCCGGAATTACAAAGGAAGGTGTTACCGATTTTGATATTATCGGCCTTTCTCATTATGAGGATTGGTCAACTGTGAATACTATGCCTGCTATTACCGAAACAATAAGAAGAATAAAGGAAACTTACAAAAAGGAAGTAATGATTGTGGAAGTTGGATATTGGTGGGATAGTAAAGATGCAAATGGGTATGCTATTTCTCAAAAATCACTGGTGGGTTACCCGTTTACAAAAGAAGGGCAGTATAAATATTTATGTGATTTCACACAAGCTGTAATCGACGGAGGAGGAACGGGGGTGCAGTATTGGGCGCCGGATTATGTCGGAAAGTTCGGAGAAATGTCGGTACGGTCTTTATTTGATGCTAACGGCAACGTTTTGCCTGCCATGGATTTTATGCTTTACCATTATACATTTTTACAAAAATGAAAAAAATAGTTATACTGATTTCTTTTTTTGGAGCCTCGCTGGCAGCATTTTCACAAACCACTGTTAGAGAAAAATTATACATGGACAGAAACTGGAAATTTCATCTGGGAGATGCGTCCAACCCTGCAAAAGATTTTAACTACGGAATTGACCGTGTTGGTTTTGTTAAGGCTGGTGAAGGTACTGGCGTTATGCGTACGGATTTTAATGACAGTAATTGGCGTACGGTAGACCTGCCTCACGATTGGGCTGTAGAGTTAGGGTTTGTAAATGTTAAAGATGACCAGGTTATGTCTCACGGTTATAAACCGATAGGGGCTTTATTCCCGGAAACAAGTATCGGCTGGTATCGCAAGAGGTTTTATATAAATGCGGCGGATTCAGGTAATAGGTTTGTTATACATTTCGACGGGGTATTCAGAGATTATATGGTCTTTCTCAATGGGCATTTTCTGGGTAATTGCCTGAGTGGTTATACCGGTAGTAGTTTTGATATTACGGATTATACCAATTATAATAGTGCCAATGAAATAGTTGTACGGGTAAATGCTACACAATATGAAGGTTGGTTTTATGAAGGTGCCGGAATTTACAGGCATGTGTGGCTGGAAAAATATAACCCCATACATATAGCGGAATATGGTGTATTTGTGGTTACGGATTCTATTAGTAATTCGGGAGCTTTTCTTACACTAAGTACACATATAGAGAAACCGTTTTCGGAGAAATCGCTTGCTGCTGTTTTCAGGCAGGAGATTTATGATAATCAGGGTATGCAGGTATATTCGTACCAGGAACCGGTTTATACAATCTTGGATAAAACGGAGATGGTCGAAAATATAAAATTGCCAGCGCCGAAATTATGGTCTCCTGCTGAACCGAATCTTTATACACTCATAACAAAGATATATTCCTTCAATGAGCTTATTGATAGTGTCAGTACAGTCTTTGGTGTTCGTACAATCCGGATAGACAAAGACAGCGGCGTAATATTGAATGGAAGGCGTATTAAAATACAAGGCGTTAATTGCCATCAGGACCATGCGGGAGTAGGGATAGCGCTTCCGGATGCTTTACAATATTACCGGGTCCGGTTGCTTAAAGAAATGGGTGTTAATGCCTACAGGACTTCACATCATCCGCCAACGCCGGAGTTATTAAACGCTTGCGATGAACTGGGGTTGCTTGTGCTGGATGAAACGCGGATTACAGGATCAGGTGGGGAGTATATGGATCAATTTGAGAAACTGATCAAACGGGATAGAAACCATCCATCAGTTTTTTTATGGAGTATTGGAAACGAGGAAGCCTGGATACAAAAAACCGATATCGGTAAAAGAATGGCCATTTCCCTTATTGAAAAACAAATGGAGCTGGATCCTTCACGTACCTGTACTTATGCTGCAGATATGGGAAATGAGCGTAAAGGGATAAACGAGGTTATACCTGTCCGGGGATTTAACTATCGGATTTCTTCTATTGACGATTATCACAGAGATAACCCTCGCCAACCGATTGTAGGAACAGAAACAGGAAGCACCGTTTGTACGAGAGGCATTTATGCTAAAGATGATGTAATGGCTTATGTACCCGACCACGATATTACATATCCTTGGTGGGCTTCAACCGCAGAGCAATGGTGGAAACCGAATGCTGAAAAAAAATGGTTCATGGGAGGGTTTGTCTGGACAGGGTTTGACTATAGAGGCGAACCTACACCTTACGAATGGCCGAATATCAATTCTCATTTCGGGATTATGGATGTTTGCGGGTTTCCCAAGAATAATTATTACTATTATCAAAGCTGGTGGAGCAACAAAGATGTGTTGCAGTTATCTCCGCATTGGAACCTTATCTCCGATAGCGTAAACGTGTGGTGCAACAGTAATGCAGATTCTGTTGAATTGAAAGTGAATGGGAAAAGTGCTGGAAGAAAGCGTATGGAAAAGAATGGCCATTTGGAATGGAATATAAAATATGAAAGAGGAAAAGTGGAGGCTTTTGGGTGGAAAAACGGAAGGAAATTATATACAAAAGTTGAAACCACCGGAATGCCGGTTAAAATTATTACACGGCCGGACAGAGAAACCATTAAAGCAGACGGAGAAGATATTTGTGTCGTTAATATATCTGTAGTGGATAGTAAGGGAAGGGAGGTGCCGGATGCTATGAATATGATTTATTTTACTATTGCCGGTAATGCAAAGATAATAGGTGTTGGCAATGGGGATCCAAGTAGCCATCAACCTGATAAATGCCCGGAAGGGAAGTGGCAGCGTAGTTTGTTCAATGGGAAATGCCAGGTTATTGTACAATCAACAGCATACGAAGGTTCGTTTGTCTTGGATGTAACAGGAGATAGGCTGGATGCGGCAAAAGTTAAAATTGCTGTCTCCGGGCAGAGCATAAAAAAATATGTCCGGGACAAATAATATCTGTAGTAATAGATATTGTTGACCAAAAAATATATTCCCATCGGTATATTTTGTAATGAGGAAAGAAATTGTTTTGATAAGAATATATGGTGATGAGGGCAATGGCCTGCCCCCCCCCAAAAAATAAACCCTGTTATTAATAATAGATCAAGTACCTGATGAAATAGCCTGTACACTTGCAGCTTTATTATCAGGGTCATCGATCTGGCATTGAAACGGTGTTTCCACGGAATGATTACATAATATCTTCATCTTGTTTTTCACTGTATTCTGGCTTGAAGGGTTATGCCAGTTTCTGAATTGAAAACACAACTGTGCCCGGTACGGAAACAAATTGTAAGGATTTCCTGCCGTGTGCCCTGCGGAAGATATTGGTATTTCCAAAACAGATCGGTACAGTTCGCCTTTTAATGAATGCCCCGGCTGTACTCCAATTGTTGTAAGCAACCCTTTTGCGAAATCAATCGTCTATAGGTACTGTATACAGTCCAATCGGATAAACCTTTCCCCTACTAAACACCACCGTAACAAATTTAGCTTAGTGTAAACCGTCAGCTAAAAGTGGACTGAAAATATTTTAACTTTAGATAGGCTTTTTTCAAATTCCCAAAGAAAATACCAGCTTGTTGTGTATAGTTTATTAGAAAGATATTTTTATTCAATGCAAGCTCGTAATAAACAAACTTTATAATTAATAACTGATAAATACAAAAAAATGGTAAAAAAAATATTTTTCATTTTAGCTTTTATTCTTCCGCAAGTTATGTATGGACAGCAACCTATAGAGTGGAGCCATTTTACTCAAAAAATAGACATTCAGCAATACTCAGGGAAAAAATTTAAACTTGAGGCTTCAGTAAAAGTTAGTTCTGCTCAAAATGTAAATACTAATGCTCGGTTATGGGCAAGAATTGACAAAATGGGGGGGGGAGTGGGCTTTTTTGATAATATGCAGGATAATCCTATTGTAGATACAAATTGGAAAACATACACTATTACTGGTACTGTTGATGCTAATGCAGATAAATTACTGTTTGGAGGGTTAGTTTTAAACAAAGGTGTTTTTTATTTCGACAACTTTCATCTCTCAATTGAAACTGCTGGTGGAAAATTCGAAGAACTAAATATTTTTAACCCCGATTTTGAAGAAGACTCTCTTTCTTTATGGGGTATTAAACAAGGCGATAACGGCTTTAATTTTGGATTAACATCTGAAACAAAATATACTGGCAAAAAATCCTTAATGATTAGTAGTTCTCTATATCATGCAAATACTTATGGCGATAATGATAGTGTAGGTAAATATGCAAATATAAATGGGGTAAAACTTTATTATGAAACTTATGGACAAGGGGAGCCATTATTATTGTTGCATGGCAATTCTCAATCAATAAATTGCTTTCAATTACAAATACCCGACTTTGCAAAAAAATTTAAAGTAATAGCTGTTGATACAAGAGGGCAAGGAAAATCAACTGAAGATGGGAAAAGGTATACATACGATTTGTTTGCAGAAGATATGAATGCCTTTTTAGATTATTTAAAGCTGGATAGTGTAAATGTTGTTGGATGGAGTGATGGAGGAAATACAGGACTTATAATGGCAATGAGATACCCAAAAAAAATAAAAAAACTGGTTACTATGGGTGCAAACATTTTTATTGATAAAACGGTAATTGATAAATCCATTTTTAACGAAATAAATGACCGAATAAATGAATTAGGTAAGAGCAACAACGATCAATCGGAAAATGCGAAAAGGTTACTTTGTATGCTTTTAACAGAACCAGATCATAAAGCAAAAGAACTTAATAGTATAAAGTGCCCTGTTTTGGTAATGGCTGGGGAAAAAGATCTTATAAAAGAAAATCACACGAAGCTAATTGCGAAAAACATTGCAGGTAGTACTCTTTTAATAGCAAAAAATGAAACACATGAATTTCCTTTTAATAACCCGGCAAGTTTCAATAAAATTGTAATTGATTTTTTAATGGCATTGTAAGTAATTTTTGTATCAATTTTAAGTATACTATTTCTGCCCAAAACTATAGAAACGAAACTTCCAAATTGATTAATAAAAAAATTACGATTCCACAAATTGCCAGTGCTATTATCAGCAACGAAGCTCAGCAAAATGAAAAACTGAAAGAAATCGCTGAATTTGATAACATCATCGCTCAACAAAAAAATATTTTTTTACAGGCGATGAATACTTTTAAAAGCCAAATAGATGATTGGAAGAAAAAATATTTACTTACAGCACCCGTTGATGGGAAAATTGCTTTTGCCACTTTTTTACAAGAAAATCAACAACTTCAAAACAATCAAATAATTTGCTTTATTAATCCTGAAAATACCCAATATTATGCAGAGATTTATATCCCTCAAACAAATTTCGGAAAAGTAAAAACCGGGCAAAAAGTATTACTAAAATTCCCATCTTTCCCTTTTCAAGAATACGGTAGTGTAAACGGCAAAATTGATTTTATTAGCAATATTAATACTGATAGCGGATATTTAGCAAAGGTTTCATTACCAAAAGGTGTAAACACAACCTATAAAAAGCAAGTGCAATTTAGAGAGGGATTAATTGCACAAGGAGAAATTATAACACAAAATATGCGACTGTTGCAAAGGTTTTATCTAAATATTGCAAGACAGTTTCAAAAATAGTTAGCTTATAGAATTTATAAATTTCCGGTTATGTGGCTATTTTGCATGGACAATAACTTATATCCGAAACGGTAATATTGTTGGCCGGTGCAACAAATGTTAAAAAATTGCTACAGGAGAAAGACGGTTTTTCATAATATTTTCAGGTTTTGCGTAAAATGAGATACTTATTCCTAAAGGTAAAAAAGGGAAAAATAATGCTAAAAAAATACCCGTTACATGAGTATTATAATTTCGACGGATCAATAATGTTAAAAATTCCTGTGTACGGATACCCAATTGCGGATATAGTCCGCAATTTCAATAGTGGGCGTGCCAGGAGGGAATAAAGCCCCCACTCCGGACTCTTGTAAGGCCTTTACATCTTCATTTGGGATAATGCCTCCTCCTGTAAGCAAAACATCATTTATTTTTCTTTCCTGCATTAATGATAATATTTTCGAAAATACCGTGTTATGCGCACCACTGAGAATGCTTATGCCAATAGCATCGACATCCTCCTGGATAGCTGTATTGACTACCATTTCGGGAGTCTGGCGCAATCCGGTATATATTACTTCCATTCCGGCATCACGCAGAGAAGTGGCAATAATTCTGGCTTCCCTGTCGTGGCCATCCAATCCTACTTTTGCAATGAGTATCCTTATGGGCCGCTTCATAATCAGAATAAGTTAAGGTTTCAAAATATGTAAAGCTGCAGTAATTCTTTTGAGAGTTTCCTCCTTACCAATAAGGCTGGCAATAATAAACACCGGAGGCCCGAATTTGCCGCCAACAAGCATGATTCGTAATGGTAATTGAAGGTCTCCCGGTTTTATATTTTTCTCCGAGGCCAGTTCCTTAAAAGAGGATTCAATATTTACAGCAGACCAATCATTCAAAGAAGACAATAATATTATCCATTCTTTGAAAAAGCCTACTTTATCTATATTCCATTTGGGTTTAATAGTATCTGTATCAATTTTTTCAGGCGATTTGAAAAAGAAGCCGGCTTGCAATGCAAAATCTGTCAACAAAACGCACCTGTCTTTAACCAGGTCAATGATTTGTTTCAGATAAGCTTCATTATTGATAATGATACGGTTGGTCGCCAGTACATCTTTTACGTACGGAAAAAGTTTTTCCGTATCAAGTTTTTTTATCCATTCATGATTGAACCATTTTGCTTTTTCATAATCGAATTTCGCTCCGCCTTTATGTATCCTCTCCATAGAAAATTTGGCGATCAGCTCTTCCATAGAAAAAATTTCTTGTTCCGAACCATCGTTCCATCCTAAAAGAGCCAAAAGATTTACAAAGGCTTCCGGTAAAAATCCAATTTCTTTAAATCCTTTTATAATCTCGTTATTAAGCGGGTCTTTCCAGTCCATAGCATATACAGGGAAACCGAGCCTGTCCCCATCTCTCTTGCTTAACTTACCATTCCCGTCAGGCCTGAGAATCAATGGCAGGTGTGCCCATTGGGGCATATTCTCCAATCCGAAAAGATATTTCCACAACAAAACATGTACCGGGGCGCTCGGGAGCCATTCTTCTCCTCTAAATGCATGAGATATTTTCATGAGAAAATCATCAACAACTACGGCGAGGTGATAAGTTGGCATCCCATCAGCTTTTAAAAGTACTTTGTCGTCTACAGTTGCAGCATCAAATGTTATTTCACCTCTTATCATATCCGTTAAAGAAATATACTCTTCGGGATTAATTCGTATCCTGATAACATAAGGCTTTCCGGCAGATAATAAATTAGTTACCTCCCCGGGAGAAAGGCTCAGTGAATTTTTCATATTCATTCTTGTAGAATGATCGTATTGCAAGCTATTGCTGCCTGAAGCTTTTAACCTTTCCCTCATTGCTTCCAGTTCTTCGGGGGTATCAAATGCGTAGTAAGCATAGCCCTTGTCAATTAATTCCGAAGCATATTTTTTATATAAGCCTTTTCGTTCGCTTTGCCTGTAAGGTGCATATGGGCCTCCATGCAATACACTTTCATCCGGCACCAGGCCGCACCAGGATAAGCATTTAAAAATATAATCTTCAGCTCCCGGAACAAAACGGGTTTGATCTGTATCTTCAATTCGGACCACAAAATCTCCACCAGACTTCTTTGCAAAGAGGTAGTTGTATAAAACCGTACGTACGCCACCCAGATGAAGGCCACCGGTCGGGCTGGGGGCAAATCTTACTCTTACTTTACTCATAGGGCAAAGATACGTTGCAGAATGCTATCTATGAATATACAAAAAGAATGCGCCAGGGAACAGGCGCATTCTTTTATACTCACATTTATTTCTGTTAGTGCAATGTAAAACTCGTTGGGTTACTTCCATCTATTGATATTGTGGCCTGGTTATCACAAGTTCCGTCTCCATAATCAATTACGGCGTAGTGATTAGGCCCCTGTATTTTAACAGAACCCTTACTGATGAACGGGCAGGTATTTGCTTTAATAAGCGGATTACTATCATCAATGGTACAGGTACGTGTCCTGTTGTTCATATTTGTAACGGTATGTGTGCCAGTAATAGAGAAAACATCATCAGAGAGGTCAAGCCGCGTTGCTACACCTTCAGTTTGAACGACATTCTTTATCCCACTGTGATACCAGTATTTTCCATCAGCAGTATTGGTAGTTTTCCCATTTTCAACCTTACGCTGCCAGCTTCTTACAGATGCCGTGCTTGTGTTAGTCCATGTAATTGTTCCTTCTGTTTTAAAACCGTTTACAATATAGTTTGTAAACGTCATTACCGCTTTGCTTCCCGGTACCCTTACCAGCGTGTCAATTACAATATTGATTTTTCCTGAACGTGTGATCATGCCATTATGGGAAACGCATCCGGAACCAAAATCTATGACGATTGTTTTAGGAAACCCGATTGCAGGTGTAATGGTAACAACCCCACAGGTATCGTCCGGGCTTTGTGGCCTTGCAGCCAGCCTGCCGCCCATGACACCATTTGTATTAGCAACATTCATAAAAACATTATTCGCATCTTCCGTAATATTGTCTGAAATAGATTCTTTGCCGGCCATGTCAGTTGTGTTGGCAATTTCTTCCGTAGCAGATTCTGCCTGGGTATCATTTGTTTTTTTACAGGAGCTAAACGTAATTCCTATTGCAAGTATTGCAAGAACTGGTAGTGCAATATTTTTTTTCATAATTATTTTTTTATTGTGTTTTATATTGTGTTGACGTATGACGTGTCTGTTTAAAGAAGGTTTAATCAGGATAAAAAATTAATTTGCATAATGATCTATTTAACAAAATCTCCCTGGTGGCTTCGCAGGATTTACCCGGAGCGTATCTGGCAAATGCCTGCAACCGGAAAAGAAATCTATCTTACTTTCGACGATGGGCCTCACCCCGAAGCCACCCCGTTTGTATTAGAACAGTTAAGCAAGTACAATGCCAAAGCTACTTTTTTTTGTATTGGAAAAAACGTTATAGAACATGGGGGGCTGTATCAACATATTTTGAGCGATGGGCATGCCGTTGGAAACCACACGCATAATCATCTAAATGGCTGGGAAATGCCATGTGATATATATTTAGATAATATAAGAACAGCAGCACTTTATATTGAATCAAATATTTTTCGTCCTCCTTATGGGAAAATGACAAAGCTTGAATCTGAGAGGCTCACGACAGGCCATATCCGCATGAATACGATCATGTGGACAATACTTTCGGGAGACTTCGACGCTTCATTGTCTCCGGAAAAGTGCCTTAGGAATTCAATTAAACATGTGGTACCCGGCGCAATAGTTGTCTTTCACGATAGCAAGAAGGCATTTGATAAATTAAGGTATGTTTTACCTGAATTTTTAAAATTTTTATCAAATGAAGGATATGATTTTAAAAAAATTGTTATTTCTTGAAAATCAGCTATACACTCAGATAAAAAAATGGGCCGGGGTAGACACCCTGGCCCGTTTTTAATCCGTACCCTATGAAAACTGGTTTAAAGTTACAACGTGTAATTTGAAATAGCAAGATTTTTTTATTGTGTACTTTTAGGGCATCTGCGCCCATCTGAATACTGAATGAAATATAGTAATGCGTAATAGGCATTAAATTAGTCCCGTTTGGGGCTTTCTTTGTGGAATTGTGAAAGCTGGCAGATTTTTACAAGGTGGTATTATGAGGCTACTTCAGTAATTTTACATTGTTATGATAAATTTGATTGATACGCATTGCCACTTATACGACGAAGATTTTTTATCCGATTTTGAGGCGATGATGCAACGGTGCAATGATTCAGGTATACAGCGGATATATTTGCCGGCGATAGACAGTACCACGACAAAGGCTATGTTACGATTGGAAGATAAGTATCCGGGGTATTGTAGGGCAATGATAGGCTTACATCCCTGTTACGTAAAAGATAATTATAAAGATGAATTAGCGAGTGTTCTCGGATGGCTTTCCAAAAGAAAATTTGCTGCTATCGGGGAAATCGGATTAGATTTTTACTGGGATAAAAGTTTTACAGTACAACAGTACGAAGCATTTGAGCAGCAGATCGAATGGGCTTTGCAATATAAACTGCCTATTGTGATACACACACGCAATGCTATGAATGAGACTATTGCCGTCGTCAAAAACTATGTGGGAAGAGGCCTTAGTGGTATTTTTCATTGTTTCGGTGGGAGCTACCAGCAGGCCAAAGAAGTCATAGCAGCAGGATTTTATTTGGGCATAGGGGGCGTTATTACCTATAAAAATGCAGGAATTGCTGCTGTTGTAGAAAAAATACCTTTGGAAAATATCGTTCTGGAAACAGATGCTCCTTATCTTACTCCTGTACCTTTCAGGGGCAAACGAAATGAAAGTAGTTATCTAACCTATATTGCAGAGAAAATAGCATTTCTAAAAGGTATTTCTGTAGAAGAAGTAGCAGAAGTAACTGCTGCGAATGCGCAAAAGGTATTTGGGTAAAAATAATTTATGAATAATTATATCTGAATGGCAAATGAAGTACCTACAATTCTAATTATATATACCGGTGGTACCGTTGGAATGGTGTATAGTGAAGAATCAAAAACGCTTATACCGATAGGATTTGAAGAAATTGAAAACAATATACCGGAAATAAAGAAACTTGGGTACCGTTTCGGGATACACACTTTTTCACCTCCAATTGATTCTTCAAATATTCATCCGCAAATTTGGGTTGAGATTGTTTCTATAATAGAAAAAAATTACAATAAATTTGATGGCTTTGTTATTCTACATGGATCGGATACAATGGCTTTTACTGCTTCAGCATTAAGTTTTATGCTGGAAAATTTAGGTAAGCCTGTGATACTTACAGGATCCCAACTGCCAATCGGCGAAATCCGTACAGATGCCAAGGAAAATATAATTACTGCAATTGAAATTGCGGCAGCACGCCAAAACGGTGTTGCGATGGTGCCGGAAGTTTGTATTTATTTCGATTTTAAACTTTTCAGAGGGAACAGATCAAAGAAATATGATGCTGAGAAATTCGAGGCATTTTATTCAATGAATTATCCTGTATTGGCAGAAGCAGGTATTGCAATAAAATACAGGAAGGAATATATATTGCCTGTTACAAGCCTGCCTCTCAGAACATATAAACAACTGGCGTCGGGCATTGTGGTGCTGAAGATATATCCAGGTATTTCCAGGGAAACCGTAGAAGCTGTTTTAAGTACACCCGGGCTGAAGGCTGTAATTATGGAAACCTTTGGCAGCGGGAATGCAACAACAGAAAAATGGTTTATCAGGGCACTAAGCAAAGCCATACAAAATAATATTATCATTTTTAATATTACTCAGTGCGATGGAGGGTCTGTCGAATTAGGGCTGTACGAAACCAGTCGCTTTTTGTTGGATATAGGAGTAGTCAGCGGCCATGATATTAGTTTTGAAGCAGCCATTACAAAAATGATGTTCCTTTTGGCACAAGAGCTTGATATAGAAACTACAAAGCACTTGTTGGAAAAGCCTTTGCGGGGCGAGATGACAA
>CAZKPH010000009.1:0-20795 GCA_964554605.1 uncultured Ferruginibacter sp. | reverse complement strand
TTTTTTCTTTTGCCATTTTCAATGATTTAATTCTCTTTATATGAGATTATATGACAGCATTTCTGATTAAATTATTATTAATCTATTGAAAAATAATTTGCAGACTGGTAAACGCCTGTTTTTTCTTTAACGATCTGCATTAGCACATCATTAGCGAGGCTACTTGCCCCAAACCGGAACCAATGGTTGTTCATCCATTCTGACCCTAATACTTCATTCAGCATTACCAGGTAGTGTAGTGCCAGTTTTGATTTGGAGATACCGCCTGCTGGTTTCATTCCTACTCTTATCCCTGTTTTATAATAGAAATCTCGTATGGCTTCCAGCATAACCAAAGTTACCGGCATAGTAGCAGCAGAAGAAATTTTCCCTGTGGATGTTTTAATGAAATCGGCGCCGGCATACATAGCAATATCACTGGCCTTTCTTATTTTATCCAACGTACCTAATTCCCCTGTTTCCAGAATTACTTTCAACCTGGCATTGCCACAAGCGTCTTTAATAGAAGCTATTTCATCAAATACGAAATTATATTCGCCTTCAAGAAATTTACCACGGGAAATTACCATATCTATTTCATCAGCGCCCTGGTCAACGGCAAATTTTGTATCTCTAAGTTTTACATCAGCAGAGGCTTGCCCACTAGGGAATGCCGTAGCTACTGCAGCAACTTTTACACCCGATCCCTGGAGCGTTTTTTTTGCAATGTTCACCATGGAGGGGTACACACAAACGGCAGCAGTAGTTGGCAACCCGGGATAGGAATCATGAAGATGCATCGCTTTATAGCATAGTTGCTGTACTTTACCGACTGTGTCCTTGCCTTCAAGAGTAGTAAGGTCAATCATATTTAAGGTAAGTAACAGTCCATGGAGTTTAGTCTCTTTTTTTATACTTCTGGTTGTAAAACGAGCTGCCCGTTCTTCAATACCTACCTGGTCTATATGTGGAGATATGGAAAAGTCGGGCAATTGTATGTTCTTTTGTGCAGCCATCATGCAGATGATTTGTGAATACCAAATTTAGTCTTTTCTTTTACTTTTAGTAAAAAAAATGCAGCAATTATAGTGTTTGTCAGGATATTTTTTAAAAAAAGTAAGAGTAAAAAAAATCCATAACACGTATTTATGTTATGGATTTTTCAGGTAATGCCTCATGGGTCAAACATCTTTTCCATGGCAATGTTTATATTTTTTCCCGCTTCCGCAAGGGCATGGCTCGTTTCTTCCGGGTAGTTTTTCAACTCTAACCGGTTCTTTTTTCTGAATGGGGTCTGAAGGATCGTAATAATCTTTTTCATTAGCACCATATTCACTTCCTGCAGTATCAATCTGAGATTTATTTGCGTTCATTTTACTCATATCCGTTTTTTGTTCTCTTCCTTCTTTGATCTTACCTGCATTGGTTTCTTCCATAGGTATAGCACAGTGGCAAAGGAAGCTGACGATATCTTTATTGACCTGGTCATCCATTTGCTTGAATGCGTTGAAGGCTTCGATCTTGTATATTACGAGAGGGTCTTTTTGTTCATACCCCGCCGTTTGTACACTATGGCGCAGATCGTCCATAGCCCGGAGATGCTCTTTCCATGCATCATCAATGAGTGCCAGTGTTATGCTGCGTTCCAAAGCCATTGGCAGTTCGGCGCCGTAACTGGCAATAGTTTTGTCCAGATTTGCCAAAGCCTGAATAGCTTTTCGCCCGTCTGTAAAAGGAACAACAACATTTTCAATATGTGAACCCTGTTCTTTGCGGATATTTTTAATAATAGGGAATGTTTGTTCGGCAACAGCTTGCATTTTCCGTGTATAATTGGATTTGGCTTCACTGTATAATTTTTCGGTAATTGGAAGCAGTTCTTCTTTATCCAGTTCTTCGGGTGTAATGCTGGTATCAATACCAAAATGCATTATGGCAGCCAGTTTGAGTCCTTCATGATCGGAATTTTCTCTAAAAGAATTGATTAGCCCTTCGGATACAGAATAGAAGGCGTTGTCAAGGTCGAGTGCCAGCCTTTCTCCAAATAAAGCATGGTTGCGTTTTCCGTATACAACATTACGTTGTTTGTTCATTACATCATCATATTCAAGGAGGCGTTTACGTATACCAAAGTTATTCTCTTCTACTTTTTTCTGAGCCCTTTCTATGGATTTAGAAATCATGCTGTGCTGTATTACTTCTCCTTCTTTATATCCCATCCTATCCATGAGGGAGGCAATGCGTTCACTACCGAACATACGCATAAGGTCATCTTCGAGGCTAACAAAGAATTGGGAACTGCCAGGGTCGCCCTGTCGCCCTGCACGGCCGCGTAACTGCCTGTCAACGCGGCGGCTTTCATGTCTTTCCGTCCCCAGAATGGCTAATCCTCCGGCTTCTTTTACACCTTGGCCGAGTTTAATATCCGTACCTCTACCAGCCATATTGGTGGCAATGGTAACAGCTCCTGCCAACCCGGCTTCTGCAACTACCTGTGCTTCCCGGGCATGTTGTTTGGCATTCAGTACATTATGCGGAATATTTTTTTGTTTCAGCATTCTGCTCAGTAATTCACTTACTTCTACTGAAGTTGTACCAACCAGCGAAGGCCTTCCGGCTTGCCGAAGGCTTTCTATTTCGTCGATAACGGCTTTATATTTTTCTCTTTTGGTCTTGTATACCAGGTCCTGATGGTCTTTACGGATAATTGCTATATTGGTTGGGATTGTAACTACATCCAGTTTATATATATCCCACAGTTCGGCAGCTTCTGTTTCTGCTGTACCTGTCATGCCGCAAAGCTTATGGTACATACGGAAATAGTTCTGTAATGTAATAGTAGCGTAAGTTTGCGTGGCAGCTTCGATCTTTACACTTTCTTTAGCTTCAATAGCCTGGTGAAGGCCGTCGCTATACCTTCGTCCGTCGAGAATACGCCCGGTTTGTTCATCCACTATCTTGACAGCGCCGTCGAGAACAACATATTCAACATCTTTTTCAAACAGAGTATATGCTTTCAGCAGTTGTTGTGCAGTGTGTATACGGTCGGCTTTTAGGGAGTATTCATTTAACAATGTTTCTTTTTGATGAAGTTTTTCTTCTGCTGTCTGAGGCCCTTTTTCTATTTCGGAAAGTTTGGTTGCGATATCGGGCAATATGAAAAATTCAGGGTCTTCCCCTGATCTTGTTATCAGGTTAATGCCCTTATCTGTCAGGTCTACCTGGTTGTTTTTTTCGTCTATATGAAAAAACAACTCAGCATCTACTTTTGGCATTTCTTTTTGCTGGTCGGCAAGATAGTAGTTTTCACTTTTCTGCAGTTTTACACGGATTCCCGGTTCGCTGAGAAATTTTATCAACGCACTGTTTTTCGGTAGGCCCCTGTGTGCTCTCATTAATGCCAGTCCGCCGTCTTTCGGGTCGTCATTGCCTTCAGTAATTTTCTTCTTTGCTTCAATTAAAAATTGATTGACAGCTTTTCTTTGGGCATCTACCAGTTTTTCGATTCTGGGTTTCAGGTCAAAAAATTGCTGTGTATTATCGCTATGCCCAACCGGGCCGCTTATGATCAGCGGAGTACGGGCATCGTCTATTAATACACTATCCACTTCATCCACCATTGCATAGTGGTGTTTGCGCTGGACCATTTCGTCGGGGCTATGAACCATATTATCCCTAAGGTAATCGAATCCAAATTCGTTGTTAGTGCCATAGATAATATCTGCATTATAAGCGGCACGGCGATCATCGCTGTTAGGTTCGTGTTTATCTATACAATCCACGGTAAGCCCCAGCCATTCAAAGATGGGGCCGTTCCATTCGCTGTCTCTTCGTGCCAGGTAATCATTCACAGTTACAATATGTACGCCTTCTCCGGCTAACGCATTCAGATAGGCCGGAAGAGTGCTCACAAGTGTTTTACCTTCGCCGGTAGCCATCTCCGCAATCTTTCCCGTATGTAATACAATACCGCCTATTAATTGTACATCATAGTGGATCATATTCCAGGTTATTTCGCCACCGGCAGCAGTCCATGTATTTTTAAAGAATGATTTGTCGCCTTCAATAGTAATATGGGTTTTTTTTACTGCCAGGTCTTTGTCTAACTGAGTGGCAGTACTTTCCAATACTGCATTCCTGGTAAAACGGCTGGCGGTTTCTTTTACCGTAGCAAAGGCCTCCGGAAGTATTTCTTCCAGTATTTCCTCGATTTGTTTATCCCTGTCTTTTCCAAGGGAATCGATTTCTCTGTAAATAGCATCTTTGGTATTGATATCTGTAGCATCAAGCGATTCAGCCTGTTCTTTTTTAGAGGCAATTTCCTTGTCTATTTCGCTCAGATGTGCCTTGATCCGTTCACGGAACTTCTCAGTATGGCTTCTAAGTTCGTCATTGCTGAGCGATTGGTATTGGGCATAAAACTGATTGATCTTTTGTACCAGTGGAGCAATTTTTTTTACATCTTTTTCGCTTTTATTGCCTCCGAAAAGTTTTGATAGAAATCCAATCATAAGATTCCGTGTTATTGGGTATTGTATAAAAAATTATTTTCAGGTTAATTACACTGTCAAATATGGTGCTCAAGTATGAATGAGGTCAATTTGGCAGAAAATTCTATTCCTGAACAGGGTTGCAAAGGTACAAATTACTTGACAGTTTCCTTTTCAAGAGATTGAATTTGGCAGTTGCTTATAAAATAAGCTGCAGGTTTGGCTGCATTAGCCGGTTCACTATGGCATTCCTGTATAGAATCTTTGCAATTATTTAACCATTTTTTTTAGAAACAAGGTATTAATAATGTAAAATGAAAAAATATGCGAAACACTATCTTCTTTGTTATTTTTGGATTATCGGCATTTGCTTTCATCGGATGCAGCAGTACGGAAATCGGAGAGAGTAAAGATGTGTCGCAGGATAAAATATACCAGGCATATACTGTATTATTTAGCGAAGCTGAAAAAGAATGCAACATTCTGGCACAATACAGGTTTGCTGGCCCGGATGGTACTACACTTGTACTTACGCCGCCGAGTAATTTTATTTTAAATGGCAATTGCGTAGCTGTAGATAGTAATAGCTTTCAGGGCGCATACTACAAAACAGCTTTATCTTCTTCATCTGCATGGCAGGAGCAAGTGTTTGTTTTTACGGATTTGAATAAGCATAAATACAAAAATCATTTTTTACTGAAAAAGTTCAGTTGGCTGAATCCTCCCAAAAAAGTATCGGTCAAAGAAAATCTTAGAATTTTCTTTGATACAGATCCCTTGAAGCAGGGCGACTATATTGAAATAGGCACTTTAGAAACAGACTCATCATTTTCTGTTAGGTATTCCTCTTTCGATACTGGGAATACAATAACTATCCCCTCTGTTTTACTACAGAAACTACCTGGGGAAAAATTGGTACTGAAGGCTATTATGTACCGAAAGGCTAATCTTACTCAGGCTACTACCGAAGGAGGGGTTATCAATTCCTGTTACGAATCTATGCCAGTTACCATTTTACTTTCCCGGTAAGCGCTTTTCGGGCATAATTTTTGTAACAAAAAAACTCCGGTATCCCGGCAGGTATTACTATCTGGCAATTGTATACCCTTAATAAGCATGTAATCTGTATGTTTATATCTTATTATAAATAATAAATATTTATAATATTATGTTTTTCAAAATATCCTATAGCCAAATTTCATTTGACAAAGTTGTAGCACAACTGGCGAATTCATTCCAAACAAAAGTTGATAATAATAAAATTGAATTTCAGCATTCCAATGTTTCCGGTAGTTGCAAAGCCTATCTCTTAGAAAAAGGGTTATCAGCAATGGTATGTAACTATTTTACTGATTCCGAAGTGATTATAGACCGAATCCCATGTAAGGAGTTTGGAATAATAATCCATTTTGCAGAAATGATTATGGAAGATTGCGATGTTACATATAACGTAAATGACAGGGAAATAAAATCCTATTGCCGGAATTATTTTGCACTGAGAGTTATCAGTACGCAGGGCAGCCACAAATTGGTATTTCCCGGGAAATGCCAGATAAAATCTATTTCGGTTTTTTTGGAAAAGGAATGGATAGATAAAAACCTTAGTGGTGCTTTTCAAAAGGTTATCAGCTATTTACGCGAGATAAACTATTTGAAAGAGTTTATGAATACCCGCCAAAGAAAGTTATTTGACGAGATTTTTTCCTGTCAGCAAAGAAAGGAAGCTTATCCTGAGATATTTATAAAATCACGTATGCTTAACATGCTTGATAACCTGCTACGCAATTTCAAACATCGTAATCTGCCCGAACCTGCAGACCACCTTAGCGAAAAGGATTTTGAGATGATCCAGAAAGTAGAATTTACCTTAATGGAGAATATTGAAACAGGCTTTCCGAGTATAGAAAAGCTTTCCAGGCTGGCATTGATGAGCGAGAGCAAATTGAAGAAACTTTTCAAACAGGCTTTTGGAATGGGGATGTATGAATATTTTCAGAAACATAGGCTTGCCAGGGCAAAAGAATTAATCGAAACGGGGAAATATAATATTACTGAGATCGGGCAACGTATAGGCTATCAGAATTTGGGGAATTTTTCTGCTGCTTTCAAAAAAGAATTCAACTGTCTTCCCAGAGACATCAGGACCGGCAATTAACCGCTATTTTTTTCATGTTCAATATACGGGAATCTCTTAATGTGTTTTTTCAGGGAAATAGGGGCTTTTTTGTACAAATTGCCTACCTTTGCCCCCCGAATAACAACTGTTAATTTTTAATCAGATTATTTATGTCCGGCGCTTTAAAAGAAGTACGTAACAGAATAAAGAGTGTGCAAAGTACACAGCAGATCACAAAGGCTATGAAAATGGTAAGTGCTGCTAAATTGCGCAGGGCACAGGATGCGATAACACAAATGCGGCCTTATGCACAAAAATTGCAGGAGATGCTTGGGAATATAGTGAGTAACAGCAATGGAGATGCGGGTATTTCCCTGGCTGAAGAAAGGCCGGTAGAAAAAGTAATGGTCATTGTCATAACCAGCGATAGGGGCTTATGTGGCGGATACAACAGTAACCTTATTAAGATGGCGAAACAATTGATCTCGGAAAAATATGCGACACAAGCGGCAAAAGGGAATGTAAAAGTATTGCCTATCGGAAAGAAAGGGTATGAAAATTTTTCCAGATCAGGGTTTTCTGTCATTGATAGTTTCTGGGAAATATTTACCGAGCTGAGTTATGAAAAAGTACAGGCCGCTGCCAGGTATGCGATGAACGCATACATTAATAAAGAAGTTGATACCGTTGAAATCATTTACAGCGAATTCAAGAATGCTGCTACCCAGCGCTATGTCTCCGAAATATTTTTACCTGTAAATAAAACCGCATCGGTTACCGGGTCTTCAAAAGCAGATTTCATTTTTGAACCCGATAAGGCTGTATTGATTGCTGAAATGATGCCTAAGATACTTAATACACAATTATTTAAGGCCGTTTTGGATGCTCATGCCAGTGAACATGGTGCCCGTATGACGGCTATGGATAAAGCCAGTGAAAACGCAAATGAACTAATGCGTACGCTAAAGATCACATACAACAGGGCAAGGCAGGCCGCCATTACAACCGAGCTTACTGAAATTGTTAGCGGTGCGGCAGCATTGAATGGATAGTAAACTCTTAACTGCTTTTTAAAACGAATCCTTCTGGAATATCGGCATGGAACTTTCTCAAATTATACCACATATTGAAGCCTTGATTTTTGCTAGCGAAAAACCTTTGCAGAATATTGAGATAATGGAACTATTGAACAGTGCCCTGGGTTTTATAGAAGACAGGGCAACGCAGGAACAGGTGGATACTGCAGTAGAAGGAATACGTGAAAAATATTCTTCTGAATTTTACGCTTTTGAATTAAAGCAAAGTGGAGGAGGGTGGCAATTTTTAACTAAACCACAATATCACAAAACCGTTGCACAACTCAACGGTGATAAATTCCTTAAAAGATTATCTACGGCGGCGCTGGAAACCTTGGCAATCGTTGCTTACAAACAACCTATTACAAAAAGTGAGATAGAAGCTATACGTGGAGTGAACTGTGATTATGCTGTTCAGAAATTACTTGAAAAGGATCTTATTGTTATTACCGGAAGAAATGAAGACGCTGTTGGCAAGCCTCTCATTTATGCTACTTCAAAATCTTTTATGGATTATTTTGGCATCAACACTACCGACGACCTGCCGAAGATTAATGAAGTCTTACTGGACGAATTAGTACAGGCCACTGTCATGAACGGAAAACACTCAGAAGCAGATTTGGATGAATTCGTTTCAACCGATTTATTTGGAGAAAAAACGACTGATGAAGAGCAACCAGGTACGCCTGCAATTGATCAACCAGCCGAAGCGGCCAATGGCACTTCAGCGGAAACAGTTTCTACAGGCCAGAGCTAATTTATTATAATATTTTATATGAACGGTATGAGAGTTAAAGCTTATCATACCGTTTTTTATTTATGTTTGTTTCTATAAAATTCAACACATGAATTATCTAAGATATTTTTTTGCCGCAATGTTATTCTGGCTGGCAGGTAACTATGCATTGGCACAGGAAGAGCTACCCTTGTCTTCCAATGTAAGAGCAGGGAAACTGACTAATGGATTGGCGTATTACATTTTGCCCAATAAAAAACCGGAACAAAGAGTTGAACTGAGGCTGGTACTCAATGCCGGGTCAATTAATGAAGACGATGACCAGCAGGGGCTGGCCCACATGTGCGAGCACATGGCTTTCAACGGCACTACCCATTTTAAAAAGAATGAGATCGTTTCCTTCTTACAGGATATTGGCGTCGGTTTTGGAAATGACCTGAATGCTAATACAAGTTTCGATCGCACTATATATATTCTTCCCATACCAACGGATAAACCGGGTAATCTTGAAAAAGGATTTCAGGTTCTGGAAGACTGGGCGCATAATGTAACCTATCTGAATGATGATATCGACGGCGAAAGAAATATAATTTTGGAAGAAAGCCGCTTGGGAAAAGGTGCTGCCGACAGGATGTATAGAAAAATCTATCCTAAATTATTCAAAGGCTCATTGTATGGCAATCGCCTGCCGATCGGGTTGGATAGTATTATCAGGGGTTTCAGGTATGAGTCTTTGAAAAGGTTTTATAATGATTGGTACAGGCCGGATCTTATGGCGGTGGTCGTTGTGGGAGATATTACCGTTGAAAAAGCCGAAGAACTGATAAATAAACATTTTTCCGCTTTAACAAACCCATCTCCTGAAAGGAAAAGAGAATATGCACCAGTGCCCCCTTATTCAGCCAATGATGCAATTGTAGTGACGGATAAAGAAGCTACCCGTTATAATATCTATATTCAGTATTCCAATTTTGAAAAGAAACCAGTCATTTCAGAAAGTGGTTACAAGTACCATATTATACAGTCTTTATTTACTGCTATATTCAACCAACGGTTACAGGAATTAACACAGCGCCCCAATCCGCCTTTTATATTTACCCAGGCGGATTTCGGTTCTTTTGCAAGGGGTTATGATGCATTCTCATTGTACGGTAGTGCCGGTACACAGAACCCGCAGAATGCCTGCGAAGCTATACTTACAGAAACAGAAAGGCTTATTCGCTATGGTTTCACAGACGCAGAATTAACCCGTGCCAAGAAGAATTATGTAAGCTCGCTTGAAAAAGCCTATAATAACAGAGATAAAACAGAATCCAGCGATCTTGCAGAAGAACTTATAACCTATTTCTTAGAAGGAGATATAATGCCGGGGATTGAAAAAGAATTTGAACTTACCAAAAAACTGATGCCGGATATTTCATTGAAGGATGTGGACAGCTTACTTGTTTTCCTGAAAGGAGATGCGAGAAAACTGGTAGCGGTAATGGGGCCGGATCAGCCCAAAGGGTTCACACTCCCGGACTCATCAACTCTCTTGCATAGCTTCGATGAAATAGCCAAAGCAGATATAAAGCCCTATACCGAAAACCTGATTGCAGAAAATCTTTTGGCGAAGCCGCCCGTTCCCGGAAAAATCATAGCGAAAGTGATAAATAAAACTCTCGGTACCACAGAACTTACACTTTCTAATGGTGCAAAAGTTATCCTGAAAAAAACAGATTTCAAAGACGATGAGATCGTTCTTTCAGCAAACCGTTGGGGTGGTACTAATGCTTATGCCGTACAGGACAAACAAAGCGCTTTTTTTGCCACTCAGGTAGTTTCAGCTATGGGGTATGGCAATTTTACACCTACGGATCTTAAGAAATTCCTTTCCGGGAAAACTGCATCCTTATCAACTTCCCTTTCTGATACGAAAGATGGGTTTTCAGGAAAAAGTTCAGTAAAAGATTTCGAGACAATGATGCAACTTCTTTATCTGAAAGCTACCTCTCCACGGAAAGATACCGCATTATTCTCTTCATTTATAAAAAAACAACAGGCTCAATACGGGATGTTGCTGGCAAGCCCTGTCAATGCTTTTATTGATACTACCTACAAGGTTTTTTATAATGCCAATCCTTTATCACCGATAATCGTTCCCCACGCAGATGATTTTGATAAGATAAATATAGAGCGTTCCTTGCATATATACCGGGCGCATTTTGGCAATGCCAATGGTATGGTATTCTCCATTGTTGGCAATGTAGATGAAAAGGATGTATTGCCCCTGATTGAAAAATACATAGCATCTCTTCCTTCCGGGAAGGAAGGCTTTACATACACAGATAATAAAGTCAGGCCTGTAAAAGGGAAGAATACTTTAACATTCTACAAAGGGCAGGAAGAAAAAAGTTTTGTTGTTGCCATTTTCTCCGGGCAAATACCGTTTTCCGAAGATATTGATCTGAAAGCCCAGGCGCTAATAGAAGTATTAAATATTCGCATCATAGAAGAGTTGAGGGAAAAAATACAGGGTATTTATGGCGGAGGCATTTTCGGCGGACTTGAAAAATATCCTTACCCGTCTTATTCATTCATTGCACAATTGCCCTGCGGCCCGGAAAAAGCAGATACACTTATTACTGCTTTTCTATCCGAAATAAAGAAAGTGCGAACGGAAGGCATCAGCGAAACTTACCTGAACAAGGTAAAGCAACAATGGCTCGAATCACATAAAGAAACCATCAAGAGCAATACTGCCTGGGCTGAACAGCTTACTACTGCCAGGATAGAAGGCATGGATATCGGACGTTTTGTCAATTATGACAAATACGTAAATAGGCTTACCGTAGCAGATATTAAGAAAGCCGCCAATATTTTCCTTAATGGAAATAATTTGCTGGTATCGAAGCTAATGCCTGCTAATAAGAAACCCTGACAAATAAAAACACTCTTATACAAAAGGCTGCATCGTATAAGACCGCAGCCTTTTATTTTTTTTTATGCAAAGACGTTACTACTTATTAATTTCGCAACATGGCAAAAAATTTAGCACATCAGCAATTAATTGAGATAGCAGAAGAGTTTGGCACTCCTGTATATGTTTATCATGCAGAGCGTATAGCAGCACAATATAATAAGCTGCAGAAAGCATTTAAAGGCTGCGATGCAAAATTCTTTTTTGCCTGTAAAGCACTCACCAATGTAAATGTCCTCAGGTTTATGCAGTCCATTGGTGCCTCGCTTGATTGTGTAAGTATCGGCGAGGTCAGGTTAGGCCTTATGGCGGGTTTTGACAAAAATGATATTCTTTATACTCCCAACTGTGTTGACTTTGACGAAATCGTGGCGGTTAAAGAACTGGGTGTAAATATCAATATAGATAACATCTCCATTCTCGAACAATTTGGAAACCGCTTCGGGAATTCTTATCCCGTATGTATCCGCCTGAACCCACATATCATGGCCGGAGGCAACTACAAAATATCTACCGGGCATATAGACAGCAAATTCGGGATATCCATACATCAGATGCGCCATATAGAACGTATCGTAAAAACAACAAACTTACTCGTCACAGGCATACATATGCATACAGGAAGCGAGATCAAGGACATAAGCGTATTTCTCGAAGGATTGGAAGTTATGTTCGATATAGCCAGCCATTTCCCCGATCTGAAATTTGTAGACCTGGGCAGCGGCTTCAAAGTACCATACCAACCCGGCGAGGCGGAAACAGATGTAAATACCTTAGGCGAAAAAGTGTCCCAGGCACTGGCCAATTACGAAAATGAAAGCGGGCGCAAATTACAGATATGGTTTGAACCGGGTAAATACCTGGTTAGCCAGTGTGGTTATTTCGTTGTAAAAGCAAATGTTATCAAACAAACTCCCGCTGCCGTATTCGCCGGAGTGAATAGCGGTTTCAACCATCTTATCCGTCCCATGATGTACGAAGCATACCATCACATCGAAAATATCTCCAACCCCCATGGCCCGGAAAGGATATATACGGTTGTGGGCAATATTTGCGAAACAGACACTTTTGCCTGGGACAGGAAACTCCATGAAGTAAGAGAAGGAGACTATCTTGTCTTTTATAATGCCGGTGCTTACGGTTTCGAAATGTCTTCAAACTTTAATTCAAGGCTAAAGCCAGCCGAAGTATTGGTAAAAGACGGAAAAGCCAAACTAATCCGCAAAAGAGATGTTTTCGAAGACCTGCTGCGCAATCAGGTCATAGAATAGCCGCCACTATTCCGGTAGTTGTTTTTTTGTAATTGGTAACCAGCAACAGTACCCTGTGGCATCATCGTTGCGTCGCACACTTGTACTTTTTCAGCTATTAGCAGCAGATTAAGGGAGGTACTCCTTGCAAAAGCAAGGGCTATTAGCTCTGCGTACTCAACTTTTCATCAATTACCATAGTATCAGTCCACCTGTCCTGCCATGGATTACAGGGATCCCCAAAAGCGCTAAAAACACAGAAAGGAACAGCACGGCTGAATGCTCTTCCAAAAGCCTTGCCAGAATTAATCTTACTTCCATCAAGATTTACCGCCCGAGTACCAGTGACTAGCTTACCAAGGCTCTTCCCTTTGAAAATAGTCTCTATCAATCCCATGTACACCGCATACAGTATCAATGCAAGTACCCTTTCGCCAAAAGCAAATCCGCCACTATCGTTTTGTACATAAGAGTCTGCCGCATCAGGAGAAGACAGTGCTAATAATATTCCCACAATAAACATAATTACATAAAAAACCAGCACATCAATCAGGTAATTAACAAAACGCTTGCCGCCACTGGCTCTTACAAAATTTGTTTCAATATTCAACAGGTCTTCTCCATTCGTGTTATTCAAATCTGTATACATAGGCATTATCCATTTTTCGGTTTAAAAAATATGCCAATAAATATAAGGTTTTATATTTCGGCTATCGCCACTAATTTATATATTAATACCCAAAACCTGTAAAAATTTGTAAAAAAAATTGAGGAAAATGACGGCTATCGTCAGCCCGCATTTATTTTCGTTTACAGGCTACGTAAGGATTGGCTATTTACAATATATTTGTTTTAATGAAAATTTAACAGACGTTATAAAACAGCCTGTTGCAAATCTGCAAAAATATGTATTGCTTTATATTGTCATTTCTTAAATAACTTTCTTAAAACAACAATCTATTATGGACACCGATGGTGACAATTCCTCAAAAAAGTTCAGTGTAGCTTTTTTAAGGGCATTCTTGTTTGCTACCGTTATTATCAGCTCTTTTTCCTGCAACATCAAACGCAAATGGATCACGGTAGACCCTGCCTTTAGTAAGTATATAGATGCCTATACTTCAGGCATCATATCCCGTACAGCTTCCATTCGTATACAACTGGCAGCAGATGCAGCCACCACACATGCAGCAGGGGAAGAAGTATCACAAAAGCTTTTCGATTTTTCCCCCTCTGTTAAAGGGAAAGCAGTCTGGATCAATGCTCGCACTATTGAATTCAAACCCGAAAAAGAATTAACTCCCGATGAATTGTATGAAGTGAGTTTCAAACTTGGAAAAGTCACGAATGTACCTTCTAAGTACAGCAACTTCAGGTTCAGTTTACAGACGCTGAAACCTTCATTTATGGTATCGGATATGGGGCTCCGTAGCGCAGGTAATAAAACTACAATGAATCTTCTCGGTAAAATCGAAACAGCTGATATTGAGCCTTCCGACATAGTAGAAAAAGTACTTACGGCATCGCAGAGCGGAAAACTTTTGAAAATTAGCTGGCAGCATAATGAAAGCGCCAGGGAACACATATTTACAGTAGAAGGTATAAACCGGTCCGGTACTGTTTCGGATATGAGTATCAGTTGGAACGGTAAACCGCTGAATGTAGATGTAAATCAGTCAAAAAGTTTTAAAGTCCCCGCCGTCGGCGAATTTAAAGTACTAAATGTAATGGCTGTAAATGATATTCAGCAATATGCTTCTGTACAATTTAGTGATCCACTGGCTGTGGGGCAGGAACTCACCGGGCTTATTACCATCAGCAATCTTCCTGATGATATCACGTACACTATCAACGGCAGCGAAGTGAAAATATTCACTGGTGATAAATTGGACGGCAATTATGCAGTGAATATCAACCAGGGTATACAAAATGCCTGGGGAGATACATTGAATAAAAATTATACTTCAAATGTTTTCTTTGAAAACCGAATGCCATCCGTTAAGATACATGGCAGAGGTAACATCCTGCCCAATTCGGGAAGGCTTGTATTGCCTTTCGAAGCAGTTAATCTCAATGCCGTAGACATCAGTATCATAAAAATATATGAAAATAATATTCCACAGTTCCTCCAGTCAAACGAAATGGGAGGCGATGAAGACCTTCGCAGGGTTGCCAAACCGATAGTTCAAAAAACACTCCGTTTGGACGATGATAAGACACTCGACCTGCATAAAAAACAAAGGTTTTCACTTGACATTGACAAATTCCTGAAAACCGAGCCAGGTGCAATATATAGGGTAACCGTTGGTTTCCGCCCGGAGTATTCTTTATTTACCTGCCATGCTTCAGATTCGGCTTCCCGGGAAGAAGACGGCTCCTCATATTCAGACAGGAGGGAGGATAATTCCTCCGGATATGGTGTGGATGATGATGAATCTTTCTGGGACAGATACGACACCTACTACCCTTACGGCTACAATTGGGATGAAAGAGATAATCCCTGTGGCAAGTCTTATTATAATAAAGATCGTTGGGCCACAAGGAATATCCTGGCCTCCAATATAGGCCTGACGGCCAAAAGGGGTAGTGATAATTCACTCGTCGTTGCCGTTTCAGACATTCTTACTACAGACCCTGTCGGGGGTGTTGACTTGCAGGTACTCGATTATCAACAGCAGGTAATCGGGAAAGCGAAAAGTAACAGCGATGGGTTTGCTAATATTGATCTAAAAAGAAAACCTTATTTGCTAATTGCAAAACACGGAGCTGAGAGGGGATATCTGAAATTAGACGACGGGAATAGCCTGCCACTAAGCCGTTTTGATGTTTCTGGTGCTGAGATTAAGAATGGTATTAAGGGATTCATTTTTGGCGAAAGAGGCGTGTGGCGCCCCGGGGATTCCATCTATCTTAATTGCATTATTGAAGATAAGTCTGGCAACCTGCCTTCTGTTATACCAGTGGAATGTGACCTGTATACACCACAGGGGCAGCTTTTCAAAAAAATAATACAAACAAATGCACCCGATGGGTTTAACCTGTTTAAATTAAATACCGATCCGGCTTCGCCAACAGGCAACTGGCTGGCAAGAGTAAAAGTAGGAGGCGCCGTTTTCGAGAAGAATATTAAAATTGAAACAGTAATGCCAAACCGGTTGAAATTAAACCTGGATTTTGGAAAAGATGCATTGTTGGGCAATAATGCTACCGTTACAGGAAAACTTTCGGCCAAATGGTTATTCGGAGCAAACGCAAAAAACCTGAAAGCTAAGATTGATGTCTCTTTGTATTCGCGGAAAACAACTTTCAAAAAATTCGAAGAATATACTTTTGATAATCCGGCATCAGGATATTCTACACAAAGCAAAACTATATTTGATGGCACATTGGATGCTGAAGGGAATGCTATTGTCAAACCTGATTTTTCAGTAAATGAAAATGCACCGGGAATGCTTTCTGCTAATATGTTGCTCAAAGTTTTTGAGCCGGGAGGCAATTTTAGTATTGATAATATCATCCTGCCTTATAGCCCATATAACAGTTATGTCGGATTGAAACTGCCTTCCGGGGATAAAACATGGGGGTACCTCGAAACAGGTAAATCGCATACAGCACAGATCGTAGATGTAAATGAAAAAGGGGAACTTATTGCCGGAGACAGGGATGTGGAGGTTCAGCTATATAAGATACAGTGGAGATGGTGGTGGGATAATAGCGGCGATAACCTGAGCAATTTCACACAGGATGAATATAATAAACTTATAAAAAAAGAGGTCGTGCATTTGTCAGCAGGCAGAGGGGCATGGAATTTTAAAGCAGATGAAAATGAATGGGGGCGTTACCTTATTTTAGTAAAGGATAATAAGAGTACACATGTTACCGGGCAAGTTATTTACCTGGATGCCCCGGGCTGGCAAAACAGGGAAAATACGGATGACCCTACTGCTGCTTCCATGCTATCCTTCACCGCTGATAAAGAAAAGTATAATGTCGGGGATGATGTTACGCTTACTATTCCTTCAGGAAAAGGAGGAAGGGGTTTGATAAGTATTGAGTCAGGCAGCAGGATATTGAGGACATTCTGGATCGAAACACAACAGGGACAGACAACCGTAAAATTCAAAGCGGAAAAGGAAATGTCACCGAATGTATATGTAAATGTAAGTTTATTGCAACCGCATGCCCAGACACTTAATGACCTGCCAATACGCATGTATGGCGTTATCCCTGTATTCGTAGAAGATAGAAACACGATACTGAAACCTGTAATAAATATGCCGGCATCCATTCGGCCGGAACAACAATCTTCTATTACAGTTACAGAAGCTGAAGGTAAGGAAATGACCTATTGTGTAGCTATTGTTGATGAAGGATTGCTGGATCTTACCAGGTTTAAGACTCCCGACCCGCATTCCGGTTTTTATGCCCGTGAAGCATTAGGAGTAAAAAGTTGGGATCTTTATGATTATGTGATAGGCGCCTGGGGCGGAGACCTGGAGCGTATACTTACAATAGGAGGAGATGAAGATGCCGGGCCTGTAAAGGAAAAAAAAGCTAACCGTTTTAAGCCGGTTGTGAAATACTTGGGGCCTTTCCATTTAAATAGCGGTGGACGAAATACCCACAATTTTACATTACCACAATATATAGGGTCTGTCAGAGCAATGGTGATAGCTGCTCACAAAGGAAGCTACGGGTCTGCCGAAAAAACAGTAGCTGTAAAGAAACCCTTGATGTTACTGGCAACAATGCCTCGTGTATTAGGTCCTGGCGAAACAATCAAATTACCTGTTACGGTATTTGCAATGGAAAATAGAATAAAATCTGTTTCAGTTTCGCTGCAGGCAAATCCTTACTTTGATATTATCGGGCCTTCCGTGCAGAAAATTAATTTTTCTGCTATTGGGGAACAAATGGTTTATTTCGATGTGAAGGTAAAGCAGGTAACCGGTATCGGGAAGGTAAAGCTGGCGGCTTCTGCATCCGGTGAGTCTGCTATGTGTGATGTCGAACTGGATGTTCGTAATCCCAATCCTCCTGTGACAAGTGTTTCGGAAATGACACTGACTCCGGGCCAACAATGGAGAACAGTCGCTTCGGCAATAGGCAGTCCGTCTACAAGTCATGCTACTCTTGAAATTTCAAGTGTTCCCCCCATGAATCTTCAAAAAAGGCTGGATTATCTGATTGATTATCCGCATGGATGTATCGAACAGACTACTTCGGCTGTATTTCCACAACTGGTACTGAATCAGCTTACCGATCTGGATGATTACAGGAAGGCTAACATAGATAGGAATGTAAAAGCTGGCATTGCCAGGTTGCAGAATTTCCAGCGTAACGATGGCGGCTTTAGTTATTGGCCGGGAGGCAACGAAAGCGATGAGTGGGGTACTAATTATGCCGGCCATTTTTTATTGGAAGCACAGTCAAGGGGGTATATGGTAAGTGAATCAATGCTCCAGCAATGGAAAATATTCCAGCGTAACAAAGCCAATGCCTGGATGCCGTCGCCAAACAATTTTTATGGTGCAGACCTTACGCAGGCTTACCGTCTTTTCTTACTGGCATTAGCTAAGGCCCCGGAATTAGGAGCAATGAACCGTTTGAGGGAATTTAAATATATAACGCCTGAAGCAAAGTGGAGGTTAGCGGCTGCATACAAACTTACCGGGCAGGATAATATTGCGTTGCAACTAATCTACGGCCTTCCTCTTACGTTTAATCCCAGGGTTAACCCGGGGTTCACGTTTGGGTCGGATATACGGGACGAAGCAATGGTGCTTGAAACGCTTACGCTGTTAGGAAGGAGAGCTCAGGCAGCCGGGATGGTAACGACATTGGCAGCCAAACTCTCTCAGGATTATTGGTACAGTACCCAGTCTACTGCCTACACATTGATCGCAATTGCTAATTACTGCGGGAAAAATCCTTCAGGAGCAAAAATAGTAGTGTTGCAAAATATTGGCGGCAAAGCGGCTTCTGTCAATTCATCTTCCTATTTTGTTCAATCTGCAGTTAATATTTCCAGAGGCAGCGCTAATATAACGTTGACGAATAAAGGTATTAATGTTTTATATGTGCGCCTCATTACTTCCGGGCAACCGTTTGCAGGCGATAGCCTTAAAGTACATAACAATCCTTCGGTACTTTCATTAACTGTGAATTATTTATCGCAGGATGGGAAACCGCTGGATATATCCAGACTTGTTCAGGGAACTGATTTTATAGCAAAAGTGACGGTAAAGAACCCTGGGAGTAGAGGTAATTATTCCCAATTAGCGTTGTCGCAGGTATTCCCAAGTGGCTGGGAGATATTGAACACTCGTATGCTTCAGGGCGAAGGTACTTATACATCCTCGCCAAGCGATTACCAGGATATTCGTGATGACCGGGTGTATACTTATTTTTATCTTCCGGAAAAGGAAACACGAATCTATTATATACAATTGAATGCTTCATATCTGGGGCATTATTTTCTGCCTGGCACGTTTTGTGAAGCTATGTACGACAATAGTATAACAGCAGGTGTAAATGGGAAATGGATTGATGTCGTGAATCAATAGCTTGTAATAAACATCCTGTCTCCTTTGAAGGCAGGATGTTTATTCTTTCTCATTTTCAAGGAGAGGTATTCCTGTTATTAACTATGAAAATATTCATTTACATAAGAAATTGGTTTTCCCGGCTGCGGATCCGTACAAAAATACTGATAGGTGTTACGGCTGCATTATTTATTATTTTCTGGTTCTGCCTGCCGTCCATTCTTTTTAATGAACCTACCTGTTATGTCCTTGAGGACCGGTCTGGTATATTGTTGAGCGCATCCATCGCCGCCGACGGGCAATGGCGTTTCCCATACGATCCCAAAGTGCCGGATAAGTTTTCAGACTGTATCACAACTTATGAGGATAAAAGATTCTACTATCATCCCGGTATTGACCCGGTAGCATTTTGCAGAGCTGTACTTCGAAATATCAGTCATGGAAAAATAGTGCGGGGAGGTAGTACACTAACGATGCAGGTTATGCGATTAAGTCACCATAATAAACAAAGGAATTTCTGGCAAAAAATTAAGGAAAGTATCCAGGCTGTACGGTTGGAATGTACTTATTCTAAGAAAAGTATAATGGCCCTATATGCATCGAATGCTCCTTTTGGAACCAATGTGGTTGGGCTCGATGCTGCTTCATGGCGTTATTATGGACGGAGCCCCGATAAATTAAGCTGGGGAGAAATGGCAGCCCTTGCCGTATTGCCAAATTCTCCTTCGCTGGTACATCCCGGGAAAAACAGGGATTGGTTATTAAAAAAAAGGAATGGCCTGCTTACTAAGCTTCAGGAAAACGGAAAGATCGATAAGAATACATGCGAGTTGGCTAAAATCGAGCCATTGCCAGGTGAACCCTTGCCATTACCGCAGATGGCACCTCATTTACTGCAACGTTTTAAAACTGATAATTTGAAGCAGGATGGCAATGCCTGCACCAAGACAATCACAACTATTGACGGAGACCTGCAAAGAAATGTCACGAACATACTCATACAGCATCATGCTTTACTTAAAGGGAATGGTATCAATAATGCCTGTGCAATGGTAATGGAAGTTGAAACAGGCAATGTACTCGCCTATGTCGGTAATGTATATGATACAAAGAATAAGGAACTGGAAAGCGATGTAGATGTTATAAAAGCTTCCCGTAGCCCGGGAAGCACATTAAAGCCCTTATTGTATGTATCTATGTTGAGCGATGGTATGATCCTTCCTAACTCTATAATCCCCGATATACCTACACAGATAGGCGGCTACAGCCCTCAAAATTTTGATCTGGGTTATGACGGAGCTGTCCCTGCTTCAAAAGCCTTATCGAGGTCATTGAATATCCCTGCTGTAAAATTATTGCAGCAATATAAATACCAGCGGTTTTATGAAACATTGAAACAACTGGGAATTACAACGCTAAATCGTTCAGCAGATACCTATGGCCTTTCTTTGATCCTCGGAGGCAGTGAAGTGACAATGTGGGATATGGTAGGCGTATACGGGGGCCTGGCACGTACAATGAATCATCAGGTGCGGAATCATGGAGTAGCTGTTGCCGAAGATTTCTTTTCTCCAAAATATATAGTCGCTTATTTAGTTTCAAATAAATGATAAACACATATTGCTAAAAAACATCCTGACATGC
>CAZKPH010000008.1:0-22606 GCA_964554605.1 uncultured Ferruginibacter sp. | reverse complement strand
TTTGTATTTACCTCATCGTACATTACAACCAATATCAAAATGCCGTAACAACATCCTATATGAGCGAACTAACCGGCAAGGTCAACAAACAATATAATTCTATTCAGTATTATTTTCAGTTGCGTACTACAAATGAACAACTGGCAAGAGAAAATGAAAGGCTCAAAAACCTTCTTGCTGAAAATTTTACCTCTCCCGATACCGTTCGTAAATTGATAACGGATTCTATTCCCTATGATTCTGTGGGGCACCATCGTAAATGGCAATATTATATGGCCAAAGTTGTGGCGAATTCTGTAACGGCACAGGAAAATTTTGTTCAGTTGAATAGAGGCGCATTACAGGGGCTGAAAAAAGATATGGGAGTAATTGATGAAGGCAATAATGTGGTGGGGGTGGTCACTGACGTGAGTGATAACTTTTCCGTAGTGATGAGCCTTTTACATAAAGACAGCCATTTGAGCGGGAAATTGAAAAAAGGCGGGGAAGTTGGGACACTGAGTTGGGATGGCAGGTATCCTAATATAATAGCGCTTAGCGGGATCCCCAAAAGTGCCAAAGTTGCGAAAGGAGATACGGTTATCACCAGCGGATATAGTACTATTTTTCCAATGGGTTTGAAAATAGGCTACATTGATGAAGTGGTGCCGGAAAAAAGCAGTAATAATTTTTTACTCAGGGTAAAAACCGCAGCTAATTTTTATAACCTGCAATATGCCTATGTTATGGATAATTTCGACAAGGCAGAGATGAGTACTTTGATGGAAAAAGTAAAAAAGCAACATCAGTAAAAAACGTAATAAAATAGCATGAGTACATTGCTGAAAAATTTCTTTCGTTTTGTCTTGTTGATATTGTTACAGGTATATATCCTGGGCAATATTCATTTGCATTATATGGTCACGCCATACCTCTATATACTTTTTTTGCTATGGATGCCGTTTGAAATGAACAGGGTATGGCAAATGATATTGGCTTTTATATTAGGGTTTACTCTCGATAGCTTCAACCATAATCCGGGATTCCATGCTTCGGCTTGTGTATTGATTGCATATATAAGGCCTTACCTGATAAATTTATTGATACCTCAGGAAGGTGCAGAAACAAACTACGAAGAGCCTTCGGTAAAAAGCATGGGAGGCCTTGTGCCGTATTTTGTATACGCAGGCCTCCTTACTCTCATTCATCATGCCTGGCTTTCATTACTGGAAGCATGGCAGTTCGCCGATCTTTGGTATTTTGTCAGCAAGGCCGTTTTGTCTACGCTTGTAAGTTTACTGTTAATAATGATAGCGGAGTTATTATTTAACCGGAAACAAAAATTCCGCACCAACACAGTATAGTTTTTTTATAAGTAAAAAATTAGAAAGTGCCTGTATTCAACCAGTCCCGCAAAAATGTAGTAAGGTTAATATTTATAATCATGTTTGTGATTATAGTGGCACGGCTGTTTACTTTGCAGGTTATTACTTCCAAATATAAGATACTGGCAGATGATCAGGGAAAGTTCCGGAAAGTAATCTATCCGGACAGAGGTATTGTATTCGATAGGAAAGGAAAGCCCGTTTTGCAAAATACCACCATTTACGATCTCATGGTGGTGCCAAATAAAGTACGGGGCATCGATACATTCAGCCTGTGTAATATCCTGGGCATTGATACTGCCCGGTTCAATAAAAAAATTGTTGAGATTATCATTAAGAACGGTAGGGCAAGGCCATCCGTTTTTGAGGCATTGTTATCCGACGAAAAAATGGCAAGGCTCAACGAAGTAATGTATAAGTTTGCCCCAGGGTTTTATTTACAGGAAAGGCCTGTACGTAGTTACCCTTATGATGCTGCCGGCAATTTACTAGGGTACCTCTCGGAGGTGGATACCAATTTTTTAAAGAAACATGAAGGAGAAGGATACCAGGTCGGCGATTATGCCGGTAAAACAGGATTGGAACGAACTTATGAGAAAGTGCTAATGGGACAACGAGGTATTGAATATTGGAAAAGAGACAATAAAAACCGCCTTACGGAAAGGCTGGAAAATGGCAGGTACGATACCATGGCAATCGCCGGGAATAACATGCATTTGTCGCTCGATATAGAATTACAGATGTTGGGAGAAAAGCTGATGGAAAATAAATTGGGTTCCATTGTAGCCATAGACCCAAAAACCGGCGGCATTTTGGCCCTTGTGAGCAGCCCTACTTACAAACCAAGGCTTCTTACCAGTTCAGAAAGGAAAAAACATATTGCCGAACTATTGCTTAACCCAGCCTATCCTTTATTCAATCGTGCTGTCAGCGCCACATACTCACCGGGGTCTACATTTAAAACATTACAGGCATTGATCGGGCTACACGAAGGAGTAATTACTACACAAACTCAGTTTTCCTGTTCCGGGGCATTTTATGGCTGTGGCGGCGGTAAACCAATGCGTTGCCTGGATTATGGTACATTCGATCTGCGCAATGCTATCAGAGTGTCGGATAATACATATTTTGCAAATGTAATGCAGAAGGTAATCAACAACCCCAAATATACCTGCGTAGATAGTAGCCTGGCGGCATGGGACAGGTATATGTATACATTCGGCCTTGGCCATAAATTAGGCGTAGATGTTCCTTCGGAAAAAGGCGGCAACATACCTACGCCCGCCCAGTACGATAAAATGCATGGCAAAGGAAAATGGAATTACTGTACTTTCCGTTCAGTAAGTATCGGGCAGGGCGAGGTAAATGTAACACCGATACAAGCAGCAAATGAAATGGCTTATATAGCAAATAAAGGCTGGTATATAACACCGCACCTGGTAGACTCTATAGAGGGAGGAGATAAATACGGACTGTTAGCTAATTTTAAACAAAAACACAAAGGCATCGAGATTTCCGACAGTGTATTCGAAGCCGTACACGATGGTATGCAAAAAGTGGTGGAAGGCGGTACCGGTTTGAATGCCCGGGTAGAAGGCATCGCTATTTGTGGCAAAACAGGTACTGTTGAAAATTATTACAATGGAGTAAAGCAACCAAACCATGCCTTCTTCTGCGGGTTTGCTCCGAGAGAAAATCCAAAGATTGCCATTATGTGCGTAGTAGAGAATAGCGGCCGTTTTGGAGGCACTTATGCTGCTCCGATTGTAGGGTTACTTATCGAAAAATACCTCAAAGACTCTATTACGGATAAAGCCAGGCTGGAAAAGATCGATTATCTCTCCAAATTGAATCTTATTCCGCCTCGCATATATAAAGAAATGCGCAAACAGGATTCGTTGATGCATCTAAAAGATTCCGCATACCTTATCGCAAAAGGTTATATCAGGATAATAAAAGATACCGTAGGGATGGACGAAGAAGATGAAGAAGAAGTACTCGATAAATTAAAAAGCGATAAAGAAAATGCGGCAGGTGGAAACAATAAAAAGGAAAATAATACAAACAGGAACCCAAATAAACCCGAAGCTATTCTGCCCGACGAAAAGAATAAAGCTTCAAAAGACACTGTAAAGAATAACTGATGTATCAAAAAAACCCTACTATAGGAAAAGGAGTAGACTGGCTAATGGTATGGCTCTATGTTATACTCGTGATTGTAGGTTTGCTTTGTATCTTTTCTGTAGAGTATCGCAGCAGCGATAAAGTGATCCAAAGCTTCCTTGAATTCAAAAAAAACTATAGCAAACAGTTGTTTTATTTTCTTGCCTGTATTGTCATTGCCGCATTTATTCTGCTTACAGATAGCAAATTCTTCACAGCCACAGCCAACCTTTCCTATCTCGTAGGTATGTTGCTGGTAGTGGCTACGTTCTTTGTTGGCAGAGAGATCAAAGGATCCAAAAGCTGGATACCCTTGGGCTTTATGAATTTGCAACCTGTCGAATTGTGTAAAATATTTACATCGCTGGCGCTGGCAAAATATCTTTCCCGGCAGGAAATTGATTTTTCACGCACCAGACCACAGATGATAGCTTTAGCGCTTACATTTTCCCCGGCGGTGCTTTCCATATTACAAGGAGAAACAGGCTTGGCGCTTGTGTATTTTTCATTCTTAATTCCTATGTACCGCGAAGGGCTTCCCCCATGGTACCTGGTACTTGGTGTAGCCATGGCTGTATTGCTCATTGTTTCTTTGTTGTTTACAGCCAAAACATTGTTGATCGCTTTTGCAGTAATAGCTATACTCTATATTTACTCCATTCGGCGGCAAATCCGACGGAACCGTAGATTATTTTTCTGGATATTCATAATATGGGGGTTTTGTTCTGTATTTGTAGGCGTAATAGTCCCATTTACTTTTAAGCACGTTTTCAAAAAGTATCAGGCAGACAGGATATTCAGCATGGTAGGTGTTGATAACCCTTTTGCAGACAAGACCGTGGATCTGTCCAACGCCATAGAAGAAAAAGCCCGGCAGAAAAAAAACGAACAGCAAAACTACAACGTGAAACAATCCAAAATAGCTATCGGTTCAGGAGGTTTCTTCGGCAAAGGGTTTCTCAAAGGCACGCAGACACAGGGCGATTTTGTCCCCGAACAGCATACCGATTTTATCTTCACTTCCGTAGGGGAAAACTTCGGGTTTGTAGGCAGTACTTTATTAATGCTGTTGTATATAGCAATGCTTTTACGCACCCTTACCATTGCAGAAAGGCAGCGAAGCACATTCAGCCGCGTATACGCATACAGCGTTGCGGCTATCATTTTTTTCCATGTTGCCGTTAATATATGTGTTACCATCGGTTTGGCGCCAGTAATAGGAATCACATTGCCATTATTGAGTTATGGCGGCTCATCACTCCTTACCTTCACGATCCTTATTTTTATATTGCTCAAGCTCGATGCAGACAGGCAAATGGTTTTAAGATAATACAACCGAGGGGCTGTCAGCCTCAATACAAACCTCAACAGTAGTCCCGGCTGTACACTGCTGCTCCGCCGCAAAACCCATGCACAAAGCCTCAGCGGGGCATTCGTTTCCATCCGGCAGCCCGTCAGCATCCCCCCACAAAAAAACACAACGTTTATGTAAAATACCTTTCCTCTGCATCTTCCTTAAAAAAACATGAAAAATCTTTTTGCCATAGCAGCAGGTATACTGATAGGATTCATATATACGCAGGTAAATGCACAAACCATCACCGGTAAAGTTATTACAGAGCGGGGCCTGGCAGCATCCGGGGTATCAGTAAAGTTTGCCGGAAAAGAAAATCCTATTGCCACAGAAAAGGATGGCTCTTTCAAAATCATTGCCACACATCTTCCTGATACACTGGTCTTCTCAGGCCCGGATTTCGAAACCTATAAAGTAGTGGTAACAGAAAAAACCCTCAGCGACTCTCATTTTGAAGTAGTATTGCTCTCCAAAAGAGAAATAAGAAACCTCTCAGAAGTAGTAGTAATGGGATATTCAACAGCAAAGAAAAAAGATTTAACAAGTTCCATTTCTTCTATTTCCGCGAAAGAAATAACAGATGTGTCCGTTGCATCAGCAGACGAAATGAGTACAGAACTGCGAGGGGCTGTTTCAGGGATTTCAGTCGAAAGCGCCCCAGTCTCTGCCGGAAAAGTAGTAGGAAATGCCAGTAAAAAACTATTTCTTAATGATTCCCTGATCCCTGAAAACGGCAAGCCATTAACAACAAAGCTTCTTACTGCAGGCGAAATAAATGATTTTCGCAAATGGAAATTGTGGACGGATTATACGGAAAATGAATTTAAGTCTTATGCAAATAGCTGGGGCTTTTATACAAAAGAGCGTTTCGTAGTGCAGATACGGAACAACAGCCACTATGCGCTTCCTGGCAGGAAAGTATATTTGATAAACAAAAACACAAAAGACACTGTTTGGAAAGCTGTTACGGATAATACCGGAAAAGCCGAATTATGGGCCGGCACATCTGCCGCAGTGAAAAATAACAATAACAATTTCTTTATTGCTTGCGAAGGGAGTGGAGTTATAGAAAATGCGTTGCCATTCGAATCCGGTATTAATACATTTACACTAAATACATCTTGTAACAGCAGCAAACTGGTACAAATTGCTTTTGTTGTGGATGCTACAGGAAGTATGGCTGATGAGATAGAATACCTGAAACTGGAACTGGAAGATGTGATAGGCCGGACATTCACTCAATACAAAAATCTTGACCTGGAAGCAGGATCAGTATTCTACAGAGATAAAGGAGATGAATACCTTACTCGAAACATAGACTTCAGCAGCGATGTACTAAAAATGCTCAATTTTATTAAACTGCAACAAGCCAATGGAGGAGGCGATGAGCCGGAAGCTGTTAATGCTGCCCTTACCGTAGCATTAGACAGCCTGCATTGGAATGCAGATGCCAGGGCGCGATTGATGTTCCTGGTGTTGGATGCCCCGCCACACAACGAAGCTAAAGAAGAAATATATACGCTCGTTCAAAAGGCTGCCGCAAAGGGCATACGCGTTATTCCTATTGTTTGCAGCGGTGGAAGTAAAAACACAGAGTTCATTATGCGTACCATCGCACTGGCTACTAACGGCACTTACTTATTCCTTACAGACCATAGCGGGGTAGGTGGGTCGCATACCAAGCCTACTACAGATTATTTTGCTGTAGAGTTATTGAATAATTTACTTCCGGAAGTTATCCGGCAAATGATCTATACCGATGATTGCACAACGCCCGATAAGGAAATCTCCGTAAAATGGCAAAACAATATTTTGCAAGTAACCGTTTACCCCAATCCTACTTCAGGGATTATAACGATAAAGAGCAATAAAAATATCAGGGACATTTTTGTTACTGATTTTACCGGAAAAATCCTCAGAAAACTTGAGCTTAACGAAAAGAAATATACAACGGATATTTCTTCCTTCCCTTCAGGAACATACATCATCCGGTATATAACAAAGGACGACGAATGGGGGGCTGCAAAAATTTTGCTGGTACAATAAAAGAAGATGCCCTCGTTTTCCGGGGGCATCTTTACATTTTTTTCAACCGAAAGATTGGCTCTTTTACCGTATCCATATCCATCAATAAAATAGCGGAACAATAAAAAATAAACATACGGTACCGGTTGCAATAATTAGAATCATTTCGGTGAGAAATAGTTCATGAAAATTTTTTATAAAGATATCAGGGATATGTCAACTATTACGCCAACAAAGGCAGAAGGTAAGAAAATCAAAGGGGATAAAAGCCCAGAGGCCTGGTTCCAGGTAATAATAAACAGACATGGTAACTATTATTAATACAAGGATATTGAGAGAGATTATCCGCTATTTCATTTTCTCGTTGATGAAAAAATATTTATCTGAGTGAGAGGATATATTTTACTATTGTTTCTGCATCATCCTTTGAAAGAGTAGGATGTGGTGTCATCAGGACATCTCCCCATGTGCCTTTTCCACCTGCAATTATTTTTGAAGCAAGATAAGTAATAATGGTATCGGGCATGCCTGCATATTTTTTTGCTACATCTTTATAAGCAGGCCCTATCAGTTTTTCATCTTCCTTATGGCAGGTCAGGCATTGGTTGTTGGCAATTAATTCTTTTCCTTTTGCAAGTTCAGGATGAGCTGCTGCATTTTGGGCATCAGCTTGTTTTTTTGCTTCAAAAGGGTCTGAAGATGATGAATTGCCGGAACAGGAAATGAGAAGAACAATAACACCTGACAGGAACAGAATTCTTTTCATATAGTAGTTGTTTTATCAGCGAATGTAAAAATTTTCCATGGGCTTTTTGTCATGAAAAAGAAATTATCTCCTTATTTCAAAGAAAGCGCAACAGAGATAGTTTTTTCATTTCGCTAGGAGTGAATAGTAATTGTAATTGAAGTTCCGCTGCCCGGTATGGATTCAATTTGCATACTTCCTCCAAAAAGTTCAGTCCTCCTTTTAATATTGGAAAGGCCGATTCCACGCTTTACGCTGTTAGGATCAAAACCAATGCCGTTATCCTGGGTTGTCATACGGATACCGTTTGAATCCACTTTTACGTGTATATTAATGGCGGTGGCTTTTGCATACTTCACAATATTGCGAAGCTCTTCCTGTAAAATTCTGTAAATATTTAAATGTATATCCCTGGAAATGTTTTTTAAGGGGATTGTATTGTCTACTGTAAGTGATATCTTATATTGATTCTCCGTGTTAAAGGTATTAAGTAATAATTTGATAGTATCTTCCAAAGTAAGGTCTTCAAAAAACGCAGGAGCCAGCCGGTGTGATAAATTCCTTATTTCCCTGGAAGCAAGGTCAATATAATCCTTACTTTGATTGTACCATTTCAGGGTATCTGGCAGTAGTTTGTTTTTCATCATTCTCAGGCTCATCAGGCTGGTAGCCAATATTTGGCATACATTGTCATGCAACTCGCTCCCTATTTCATAACGCTCTTCTTCCTGGGCTTTTATTGCAGCACGTGTAATCATGTCATCTATTTGTTTCTTCTCGGTAATATCAATAGCAATTACAAACCTATATTTTTTCCCGTTTTGTACTATAGGGTTGCTATACAGTTCTACATCTATAATCTCCCCATTCTTTCTCTTATGCCTGATATTTCGGTTGATAACTATATCCCCTTCATATTGGTTCTGGTTTATGATAGCTTTTGTGGTGGTAATATCTTCTGGCGGGCGAATATCCAATACCGTCATGCTCTTAAATTCTTCTTCCGTATAACCATAATTTTTTACTGTAGCCTGGTTCACCTGAATGAAGCGATAAGTTTCCGGGTCAAAGATGAACATAGGCTGCGGGCTGAAAAAGAACAAGTCGCTATATCTTTTTTCCGATTCTTTCAACTCTTCATTAGTCCTTTTCCTTTCGATATTATAAACAATACTTTTGTAAAGAGAAGAGGCATTAATATCTTCCTTTAAAAGATAATCTGCAATACCCCAGGAAAGTGATTTAATACTAAAATCAATATCAACATAACCTGTAAGGATGATAACAGGGCTTCCTGAAGATATGGCAATTATCAGTTCTTCCCCGCTTTTGTCAGGTAAAGAAAGGTCAAGTAAGATAGCGTCGAAGCGGTTGTTTTCAGGTTGTACAAGCAAAGAGTATGCTTCAATAAAGTTCTTTGCAAATATTATTTCAGGGTTTAATATTTGCTCGCTCAGATAATCTTCAATAAGCATACAATCGCCGGTATTATCCTCAACAATCAGTATGCGGTATTTCTTTTTGTCTTTCCGCATGGCAATCACTTTTTCGTAGGAAGTTTTACGATATTTATCCAGAAATCCTCAATTTTTGCCACTTCGTTAATAAAATCATTTACTTCTACTGGTTTAGTAATATAACAGTTGGCATGGTTCTTATATGATTCTAATATATCAATTTCAGACGAAGATGTTGTAAGCATAATAACAGGTATATGTTTAAGTTTGTCATTATGCTTTATATAGTGAAGTACTTCATGCCCGTTTTTCCTGGGCAGGTTTACATCAAGCAACACAAGGTCGGGTAACTGCTCGCTTGTAAATTTCCCTGTTCCTGTAAGGAATTCGATAGCCTCTTGTCCGTCTTTTACAATACTTATCATATTAATTACCCTGCCTTCTTCCAATGCTTCCTTTGTGAGCAATATATCGCCATCATTGTCCTCAATAAGTAAAATGTGAACGGGTTTCATGGTTTATAATTTAGGTATACTGAAATAAAATACACTGCCTTTTCCTTCTTCGGAATGTACCCATATCCTGCCTCCCATAGTTTCAACTATTTTCTTTGCAATAGCAAGGCCCATCCCCGTTCCTCCATATTCATCACGCCCGTGCAATCTTTGAAAAAGAATAAAAACCTTATCTGCATATTGCTGATCAAACCCAATTCCATTATCGGTGATAGAGAACTCCCAGTAGTCTGTATTATCTTTTGCTTCGATATTGATAATTGGAGCAATGTTTTTTTTATGATATTTAAGGGCGTTGCTAAGCAGGTTCTGGAATAATATCAGCAAAGGGGTTTTGAGTGCAGTTATTGAAGGCATATTCCTATATATGATCTCTGCATTCAATTCCTTAATATTTTTCTGGTGAAGTTTTTTTATTTCTTCGAGTAATTGGTTGATGTCAACAGATTCCAATATGTCGTCTCTTTTTCCCACACGTGAATATTCTAACAGGTCAAGAATAATCTGCCGCATTCTTTTGGCGCCGTCTACGGCAAAATAGATGTATTGTTTCCCTTTAGCATCAATAATGTCATTGTATTTTTTCTCAAGTTGGGTAAGGAAACCTGTCACCATTCTTAAAGGTTCTTGCAGATCGTGTGAGGCTATATATGCAAACTGTTCCAGTTCTCTGTTGGATACTGCCAGTTCCTGTATGTTTTTCTGGAGCGTTTCATTCATTTCACTAAGGCGGGCTTCGGCGTTTTTTCTTTCCGTTATGTCTTTAAAGAAAACGGAAAGGCCCCTCTCAGACGGATAAACACTAACTTCAAACCAGCCGCAAAGATATTCGGAATATGTTTCAAAATGTTGTACGGTTTTATTATCCATAGCGGTGGTTACATATTTGTATGTATCCGTTCCGACAGAATTGGGGAATGATTCCCAGTAATGTTTTCCCAACATTTCTTCGCGGCTTTTCTTCAATATTTTTTCAGCATGATTGTTCCAATAGGTTACTGTCCAGTTCCTGTCTACAGCCAGGAAACCATCGCCGATACTCTCAAGAATATTGTTTATGTCTTCGAGGGTTTCGGCTACGGCCAGTTCCGCTCTCTTGCGGGAATCTATATCCTGGAAGCTTCCGAATAACCGTACAGGTGTACCATTGATGATCTCTGTCTCACCGATAGCCCGTATCCATTTCTCTTTTCCGGAGGGAGTAATAATCTGTAATTCCGTATCCCATGATGTTCCTTTCTCCATGGCTTCCCGCATGATACGGGTTATGGTATCTCTGTTGTATCCTTCTTTATAAAACGCGATGCCATTTTCAATAGTTGGCACAAAGTTGTCATCCAATTCATGGATATTTCTTGTTATGTCTGAAAAATAGACTGTATTCTTAACAAGGTTTACTTCCCAGCTTCCGATACGGGCAAGGTTTGTGGCTTTATCTAATAGTATTTCAAGGTCTTTTTTTTCTGTAATGTCTTGCATGGCGCCTACCATTCTTACCGCTTTCCCTTTAGTGTTTCTTATTACAATGCCCCTGTCTATAACTATGGCATAGGTACCATCTGCTTTCAAATAGCGGTATTGGTCTGTCCAGCGATTCTCCGTTCCTTCAATAATTCTGTATATGCCAGATACGACCTTTTCTCTGTCATCTTCGTGAATACGGTTTTCCCATGAACCGATAACAGGTTCCAGTTTATCAACTTCGTAACCGAATACATTGTATACACCTTCTCCCCAGAAAATTTTTCCGGATAACAGATCCCAGTCCCAGATCGCATCGGATGTAGCCTGCGTTACATATTGATAACGGCGATTACTTTCTCGTATTTCCTCTTCATTTCTTTTCCTTTCGGAAATGTCCCGTATAAATACGGAAAGGCCTTCCGGAGATGGATAAACGTGGTTTTCCTGCCAGAGGTTTAGCGGTTCATAAAAGTCTTCATTCCACATATACCGCTGTTCTTTCATGGCTTTGTGGAATATCTCATAAGTCGCGGAACCTACTGCATCCGGGAATTCATCCCACACATTTTTCCCTAAAAGAGTTTCGGGGTCTCTGTGAAGCATCTCCCCGGTGCGTTTATTTATAAAAGTGTATCGCCAATTTTTATCGAGACCTATCACGGCATCGGTTATACGCAAAAATGTTTCTTCCAGAATTTTTTTTGCTCGTAATAATTCTCCGGTTCTTTCTGTTACCTTCAGTTCCAATTCTTCATTTAAAGTAGATATTTCACTTATTGTCCGTTTCCTGACAATATTATCATTTCTTAATTTTTGAATGCCAACGCCTATCAATACAAGCATTCCGATGATAGCTGCTATAAGGATGTTTTTTTCCCTGTAGTACTCTTTATAATTGATTTTTTTTCTTATTGACAGCAAATCATATTCTTTATCTTGTAGTTTAGCAATTAATTGTTTCATCTGGCTTATCATTAATCTTCCCGTGCCATTATCTATCATTCTTCTGGAAGCGGTGTCTCCATATTTGTCATGAATGGTTACAAGGCTGTCTGCATGTACTATCCTGTTTTGAATGAGATATTTAAGGCTGTCTAAATTAATTTGTTGTTCAGGGTTGTCTCTTGTTAAGTGCCTGAGGCTATCCAACTCGGCCTTCATTTGCGTTTTTGAATATTGAATAGAAGATTTAAAATTCTGGTGATTTGTAATCACATATCCCCGAACATCATTTTGATTGGAAATAACAGCATTTAAAAGTTTTTCGGAATGTAAAAGTACTTCTTGAGTATGCGTGACTGTTTTGGATGATTCATTCACCTGGCTGCTTTGTACAAGCGATAATATAATTACTATTGTAATGGTTAATAGTAATAACGCAATGGCTGCAACAAGTCGTTTGTCTGTTAATTTTTTTCTTTCCAAAAAGATAAGGTTATTAAGTCAACGTTTGGTGCTTAGTAGCGGGACAAATCACCATTACCAATATACAAAAAATTAATAATTCTCAATAGTTTTTAATTCGTTAGCCAATCGTTAAAAAACAAATTTTTATCCTTTTTCCCCCAAGCCGACTCTATTTACTTACTAGATTTGGTTTGTTGTTTAACAAGATCGTATATGCAACAACCTCAGGAAAAATCGACACATATATTGAATGCCTCTTCAAATTTATTAGGCATTTGTTTTATTGTTCTCACTTCTTTAAAATTACTGGATAAATCCGAAAAGACTATAATTGACGAATTGACAGTTGTGGCAATCATTCTATTTATGGCAAGTTGTATCCTTTCATTTTTATCTATCCGCTCACAATCGTACCGGTCTGTATTACTGGAACGTATAGCTGATATAATTTTTCTTTGCGGGCTGACATTATTATTCGTTACAACAATTCTTTTCTCATTTAATATCATTCAGTAATCTGTTAGATTTTCTGAAAAAAATGGGGTTGGTAGAAACCGACCCCGTTTGAAACAAACCTCTACATCCAGGTAGAGACACATTTATTTTGAAACCGGCCCGATTGAGCCGATTATAATTCTCTATAAGAATGGGGTTGGTAGAAACCGACCCCAAGCTACTTGAAAAGAGCTCTATTGGTTTAATATAGAGTTGTTACAAAGTTGCCGGATTATAGACAGGATTCATCGTTTAAAACGCTAATTCAAGATAAATTTAGTATTAGGCACTAAGCTACATACGTATTTATACTTATGTAATTAATGGTGTGCTAAGATATGTGAGATGGCGAAAATTGGGATAAGAAATTACTTATCTAAAAGAAAATTATGGGAAATTTTGGCATTGTTTTTCCCAATAATCTCAATTTGGTAAATGCCATTGCTTAAATATGATGGTAACTGCAAGTTATAAATTACTCCTTCTGCCGGGATGCTTATGGATTTTTTCAGAACTGTTTTGCCTTGCATGTCTGTTATTCGAAGGAAATAAATTGTGCTTGTTCCTGCGGGGAAAGGGATATAAATGTTGTTTCCGTGTGTCGGGTTAGGATAAGCATAAGCTTCATTGCTTTTGTTTACTTTCACTATTTCGCTGAAATACTCTCTGTCATAAGGATTGTTACTGGTTGCTTTTATACGGTAATAAATGCCGCCGGCAAGTGGTAAAAGGTCGTCGCTGTGATACCTTACCCCATCTGTATTATTATTGCCAACCTCTGTGATTGTATTTAGGGTTATAAAATGGGTACTATCTGTTGAGCGTTGTACTTCATATTGAGCAATTGCGATTTCTTTGTTTACGGTCCAATCAATACTTACCCTGCTTCCACCGGATCTGTAAGCAGTAATACCTGCAAACTGAACGGCCGGAGTTGAATCGATATTTATTGTCAGGTTCATATTTGTTGTTCCAGCAATATTCTCAGCACTGATATTTACCGAAAAAAATCCCCAGGTAAGAGGTATGCCACTAATAATACCGGTTTGGGTATTCAGTTGCAACCCTTCTGGCAGTGTTGCGGATGTAAAACTGTCGGGAGAATTGGATGCGATAATTGCAAAGGAAAACGGCTGGTATTCTTTGCCGGATATGTTAGCAATATTCGAAAATTCAGGAGAAGGAACAACCATATCACTTTTGCAAATTACTAAAGGAACAGTGCCAAAGCTGGATGTATTCCTGTAGTTATCGCTGTTTGTCCCGTTCCAGCCGGCAGTTGATTCTCTTTGCCCCACATAGTTGTGCTGGTCATTAATATTTATATCAAATCCTATTGCTTTCCAGTTATAAGGTGGTGTGCCGCCAATGGTTTCCCATGGGAAAGATACTTCCAGCGTATAGCCGGTTTGTGTAGTTGGGATAGCATAAATAATTCCTGTGGTTTTTCCGGTTGTACCGGTTATGTTATCGGTAGAAAAAGGCAACACATTCCAGTTAAAACGATATTGGTGATCATAAGCTGTATAGGTGCCGGCTTTGTTGTTGTTGCCGGCAATATATATTTCTACTCCATCCTGATCCCAAACGCTTGTTCCAATATTACTCAGGTTGGTGTCTTTAATATGAACCATTACATACAGATTAACGGAATCATACATGGCTTGCCAGGATGAGCCTGTCTGTATAGTACCGCTGATTGTTTGTGTAATAAGATTTACAGGAGCTTTTAGCCATGTAGAATCAGCGGCTCCATCAATTTTGGGTGCTGTGGATGTGTACACAGCTATCGGCCCTTCACAAGGAGGTATCTCGTTATCAATAACGGTAAGGCTTGCCAACCCTGTTCCGTTTATGTTATAGGCTGTATCAGTTAGAATCTGCAGGTTGATCGTTTGGTTAGGGTTTACTAATGAGTCGTCTGTTGGTGTTATAATGAAAGTAATAGACGTATCCGTAGGAGTGAGTACTACAGAGCCTGTTAATAAAGGGCTGGCAACATACGAAGAAGTAAGTCTTGTCCCGCTGATCAGGAAATGTATTGTCACAGGCGAGGAGACAGGTGTAGCTTTGATCGTAAAACTTCCGTTAGTGCCCCCTTCTGCAGGCGTACCCGATGATGATACTGTGATGCGGGGTGCATTGATATTGTCTATACTATTCATTAGCGCTATAGCATCGTCAATTTGAAGCATTGTAAAAAAGCGGAATACCTGGTCCAGGATTAATTGTTTTGTCGCATTGCCTGAAAATTTTTTCCGGAGGGTAAAAAAACGATATACCTGTTGAAGATCTTTTTCCGTATAAGGAACACCGGTAAACTGTTGTATGGTACCCAGGTGCCTGAAACCTTCTTCAACAGTAGGTTCGATAATAGTTCCCTCACTAAAATCATTCCAGGTAGCCAGTTGCAGCCCGTCCATTGCGGATTGATATTGCGAGTAAAGGGAAAGTGTGGAACTTAGCGTTGATACAGTACCGTAAGTTCTTGGTATGATACCCAGGGTAGAAGCTCCATTTGTTCCATAGAAATCACAGAATCCGGGGTATGCTGCTCCCAGAACAATATTTTTCCACGCAGCCTGGTCGTTATAATACGATTTCAGGTTTGTATACCAGGCATCGCTGGCTCCGTTAAGAACAGCCTGTGGATAAGGCCAGGCAAATTCGCCTGCAGCATCGGCCCCTATCTGGGAAGACTGGTTATATAAGGGCAAAAAAGCTCCTGTATTGCCATTCAGTATGGTGTTCCATTGCCCTGTTGTCTTGAATTTCTGTGGGCCGAATACACCCAGCAAAGGCGCATTTGCATTGGTAGCTTGTGTCCCTCGCAGATCACTCAATTTTATATACTGGTCTGTGTTGAAATAATTATTAATGGCATAATTGCCATTATCGGTTGCGGCAGTCAGGCTTTTCCACCCGGCATCTTCCATGATCAACCCATATTTAAGGCCTACATTGCTCATCTGCTTTATGAGGGCATTCGAATTGTCAAGGAGCGGGGCAGCATCATTAACACCATTACCGGCCTTGCCATACCAGTCGATTAATACACCATCTATCCCGGACAATTTCATTAGCAAAAGATGGTATTCCAGCACGGCTGTATCTTTTCCATTATACGGGCCTATCAGGGGATGGTAGTGAGCACAAATATCTCTGGTTTGTGCCATTTGCTCATTGTAATCAGTAACCGTTATAAAATTATCGGGGTAACGGGTATTAGGTCCGACGCTACTCCAATGTTGCCCCCATTTATTAGCAGACCCGGTTGCGCCATTGCCATAATTAGTCACGCCTTGCCCTGGGTTTTCAGGTGCAGAGAACCAGGGCATATAATGAGCAAACACTTTTACAGGATTGGATTTTAAAACGGGAATAGGCTGCCCATATACCGTAAAGCTTGTATATAAAAAGAGGCATAAAAAAATGGATGTATTTTGCAACAAAAGTTTTTTCATAAAAAATCTCAGGTCTGTTTGAATCCTGTCTTCAATTTTATTTTGCAAGCGAGGGCAATATTCGTTTATTGAAAGAGAATAAAATTATGCAAGCACGGTGCCGCAGCCATAATGTATTGAAAAGATATAAGAGATAATTTAAAAAATCAGTGAATTATTGTGATAAATAATTTACTATCAATAAATTAAAAATAAATTTGATTATTAATTATATATAAAAATAACAATCGTTAGAACATCGATCCTGCCTGTTGGAATTATTTATTGGCAGTACCAACATTAATGCGTGATAGTTAAATTGTGCCCGGTACCGATAGTTAATGTTGCACCAGGTTTAATAGTTATGCTTCTTACTGCGGTATTAGAATTTAAAAATACATTGCCCGTATTGATCAGTACGTCCGTATTAGCATCAGGTAAAGTTCCGCAACTCCAGTTGGCTGCATTTTCCCATGCTGTCGTGCCTCCTTCACCTGTCCATGTATCTGTAAACTTTAATGTAAATGTATTGCTGTATGAATTTCCGCTTATAAAACAACGGTATTGGTATCCATACCAGGAAGAAGGAATGCTGTTTAACAAAAGAATTGAAGAAGTTGATCCTCCATAATTTTGCCCGTCTGAGATATTTGTAAATCCGCTGCCTGCGTTTACCTGCCACTGATAACTGTTACCGGATATATTAGATACAAGCGAAGAGTTGATATTCCCGGGGCAAAGCATATAATTGAATCCACTTTTTGTGCCTGTTCCAAAAGAATTGGTTACGGATACAGGGCCAAAAGACCCACTGCCTACCACAGCAGTTATTACCGAATCTGATACAACTGTAAAGGAAGATACTTCTGTACCGCCAAAAGTTACGGATGAAGTTCCTGTAAAATAGAGCCCTCGTATGGTAATAATCGATCCGGTAATTGCATTGGCAGGAGTAAATGATAAAATGGTTGGTGTAGATTGTACCTGCACATTTGTAAAAGTACCATTAGCGATAGTTCCATCGTTATGGCTTGTTACAGCAAGGCCGACATAGGCATTGGTTGGCATTGTAATGGTAATGGTGCCTAACTGGCTCCATGTACTGCCATCCGCAGAATAGTAGCCGGTGAAAATGTTGCCGTTTCTACTGAGCCTTAGCCAGTATGGAATAGGCAACGTGTTGCCTCCATTATTGGTAGTGGCTCCACCGGTGACAGTACGGTATTGGAAATTTATTCCGTTTGTGTTGGTAATTACTTCACCAATATTAACTGCACCGGAAGAAAGGTTTTCTCTGAACATCAATCCGGCTTTAGACCAAACATTTGTATTATCAAGCGAAGTGATTTTTGCTGTGATTGTGGCATTGCCGGATATGGGTTGGTATATGTATTGGTATGCATCTGCAGTACCGTAGATGTCAGCGCCTGAACCCGCCGCATTGAATGCATCATTAGAATACCATGCCGATCCTGTTGCAGCAACTGTTCCTATATCGCTGTTTTTCCAGGGGAAAGGTAGATACAGGAACCCTGAAGCAGTACCGGTTCCCAGTGCGTTTGTAACAGAAACGGAACCTGTAGACCCGCCGGAAACAACTGCCGTAATTACTGAATCTGAAACAACCGCAAATGTGGCAGCGCTTGTGCCACCAAAACTTACAGCTGTAGTTCCCGTAAAATGTATACCTCGTATTGTAATGACCGAAGCGTCTGTGCCATTTACCGGGGTGAAGGAAGTAATAATCGGTGTGGGAGAAACATTTCCTACTGTAACGATACAATCGGCAGTTTTTAAACCATCTGCAGTTGTTGCTCTTACAATTGCTGTTCCCGGGGCTAATCCGGTAACCAGCCCGGTAAATGCATTTACCGATACATAAGTACTTCCGTTTCCAACAACTGAATATGTTACAGTAGGCTTAGTTGCATTTGCGGGGCTGACGGTACCCACAACAAAAAACTTTCCGCCTACCGTAATGTTTTGTTCTGTGGGAGAAATAGAAATGCCTGTTACAGGGTTTTCCAATGCACAACCGGTTGCTGCTGTCCAGGCAAATGCTCCTATATTGGTTTTGCTTTCATCAACAGTAGCGTTTCCCCCCCGACTCGAATAGTTCATTCCGCAATAAGTACCATTGCCATTGGGCGACCCCGAAAATAAGACAAACATCCCCCTTTTCGCTGTAGAATTATTTACGTTATTGTAGGGGTATTCTTTCCCGGTACCAATAATGGAAATATTTTCAAAAATAAAATTGTAAAAACCATCACCGGAACTTTTATTAAAATAGATAGCGTCATTCTTTGAATCAATGATATCAATATTATAAAACCTGGCATTTTGCACTTTTGTCCCGGAGGTATTTGTACATAGCAGATCAATTGCCCCGACAGGATTATTAAACAGGTCGTTGAAAGTACCACAGGCAACAACAGTAATATCGTGTAATACATGTTGCCCGGCAGCGTCGAACTGATAGCCCGGGAAAGCATTGTTTACCCTAATGCCGGCTTCCACATTGTCTTTAATTAGCAGGTTATATGCCTGGTTGTTTTTACCTCCATAGATAGCTACACCAGAAGCACGCCAACAGTTTTCAGACGTATTGTAGCGAAAAATGTTGTTGATACACTCCTGGTTATTGGCAGACCAGATCGCCATATCATCATCGCCGTTGTTTCTAAAATCACTATGTTCTACTATTACATTAGAAGTTCCTTTACAAAGATTAATTCCGTCGGCATAATTATTACGGAAACGGCAGTTGGATAATGTAAATCCGTCAGCATTGGCAGGCCCTGTACTTCCGTAATTGGCTATCCATGCCCCACATTCGAAATGTTCGGCCCATATATTTTTAATTGTTGACCCGGATGTATAAACTCCATTGATGCCCTTGTATGAATTACTCCTGGAAGCATTATTAGTTGTTAAAAAAAGATCTGCATAACTGACATTGGTTGTATTGGCATTCAAACCGCCGTTATTACTTGTGGCATTTGTAAAATTGATATGGCTATACCACATACCCGCTCCCTGAAGTTTGGTATTGGCAGTGCTGAATACTAACTGGTTGTTTACATTATAATCTCCTGCCGGAAGGAAGATTGTTTTTCCTCCGTTTGAGTTGATAAAACTTTGCAGGTCGCTTCCGTTACCGGAATAAACTGCGGAACCTGATGGAGCGGTTATTGCTGCCGGTACCGGTTCCAGTTCAACAAAGTCTATATGAATATTCCCGCTCTCCCGGACAAGCTTCAGCTTTCCATTGACAGTAATTTTATTTGGTAGTTTGTAACGAACTTCGTCAAACCTTTTTTTAGGGTTTTTGTTAACAACACCGTTATTGTTTGGGTTCCCATTATTCCATAATGATTCCCATGACCATGTTGAACTCAATGAAACCCCTGTTATCCTTACATTATCTACATAAACGCCTACAACATCCGTTTCCCCTTTTGGAATTGAAAACCTGATAACCAGCCCGTCAGCAGCTTCTGTTATATTCCATTCCACTGAAGCATTAGTAGCAGACAAATCTATGCATACCTGGTCTGAGGCTTCGGATTGAAGATCCGGTTGAGCATAGGATTTTTGCATTACAAAAGCCCCGTTCGACAATGTTCCCAGGTCAGCTTCGTACCTTTTGTATGGGGCATCATAATATCCACGCTGGGCAGATATTTTGGAAGGGTTAATGGAAAAAAATAAACAGAGGATAGAAAATTGTAATAAAATCTTATTCATAGGTATATGGTCAAATAAATTGTTCTAAAATGAAATTAAATTGGATTGCCTTCTTTTTCATACTTGCCTTTAACCAAACTGTTTGAAAAATGAAATATTAGGCAAAGCTATTAAGATGTGGAAGTTGAGCAATTTATATAATATATATATAAACAATAATCCATAAAAAAGAATTTATTTGCCCATAAACACTTGATTGTCTTTGCGATGTAAACAAATAGAAAAAACAGGAATATATGGGCTTGAAGAATTGAATACAATCATTTCCGCCCTCACAGTTCTCTGAATTGTAAGTAGCTGCAAAAATTGCTGATGTGCTGGAAGTGTCTTTGGATTACTTAGCTGGCAACAGCAAGAAAGCTGCGGTTGATAAAAAACTATGAAGCTGATACATGACATTGAAGATTTAGAACCCTCCGTTAAAGACAAGCTAATCTTCATCGTCAATGCTGTTATCAGGGATGCTAAAACTTGTAAGGCTTTACGCCCACTAAATAAACAGAAGCCGCAGTGATGCGGCTTTGTTGTTATTCATTTTATAAGTTATCCTAAACTGAAGAAGTTGGGTATGGGCTAATAAACTTAATCACATTTTGATTTGAATTATAGATTACAAACTCCATGTCTTTTCTACTTTGCAAATAAATATTTATATTTTCAATTGCTTCATTTAATGACTCATACCCTGAATACACTTGCTGCAAATCATCAATAGCAATATTAAAAGCAACATCAACAACATGCCCTGTTTGCACTTCTGCAGCAAGCACAGCGACTTGATGTTTTAGAATATCTGGAAACTTTTGCATAAATAAATTTTATTCACTTACAACTTTACCTTTTACACGACCTGAATAGTGAACGGTATCTTTTTCATTCGTATTAATATCCGCAACGGATACAGAGAATGACAACATAAGGCGTGTACTATCTATAAATTTAAAAGCCATAGACTGTGAAGTAGAAGTATCATTTAAAGACCAAGCTGTGCCAATTAAATCTTTGTATGTTACCTTCTGACCTAAAGAATCAAAGTAAAGCAAATAGCAAAAACAACATATCAGTAGTATCTTTTTCATATCACTATTTAAATATTGTTTTTTGTCTGATGTAGTTGTAATAGTTTTCATCCGCATTTATTGAGATAGAACCTATTTCTCTTTTTCCGTTCTCTATATACGACATCAATTTTTTCTTTGTATCAATTGTTACAGTATCTACTTTAGATACAAAAGTGTGTTCATATATTTCTGCCATCCCATTTTTAATGACGCAAAAGTAAAACTCTTGTTTAGTGCGTGGGTCATATTCCTGTATGTTTGAATTTATTATTCGCAATCGGATAATTCCATAGCCGTGATAGTTCGCACCATTATCAACATTCTCCACGACTCCCGTCAATTGTAGATTTAAATCTTGCAACCCAACCTTGTCAATTTCATTTTGCCTTTTATTCTGCGAATAAAAGAACCATGAAAAAAGAAGAATTGCAATTATTATGATGGGCACTTTTCTCATGTGCCTATAGTTTACGTTTTATATACGTACCAACTCCCGATGCAATTGGCGATACTGCATTAAAGGCTTTATCCAACCGACTCCTGTCGGCAGTTGGCACATCATTATTTAAAAGAGTGGATGTTGATTGCCCCAAACTTACCGAGCCTGCATTGGCTGTTTCACCTACACCTACACTTGCACCAATGGATACCCCTTTCCAATCTTTCATAGAAAATAGAGATGCATTCCAACCTCCGCCAACAACAACTTTTAAGCCTTGAGAAACACCCAATGAGGTGGTTGCCCCTTCAAATGTCGATGGCTTAGAATTTTCATCTGTCATTTTATCGTTGGTATTTATTGCCACAAAGATGCTTGCCCCAACTGATGCAGATGCTTCTTCTTGTACTCCTGCACTTGCGGAATAAGCACCACCTGCATAGGTGTAATTATAACCGCCGTAAGTATCGTTTGTAAAATTGACTACTGACAAATTTCCCGAAATCGAAACACCAGAGCCTATCGCCGCTTGTGCAGATAAATCCATTGTATATCCAACAGCATAACGGCTTCCATCAGCTGCCTTATCTAACCCAAGGTCGATGGTTTTATTTTCCTTTAAGGCGACAGGAACGTTAACAGTAACATCTTGTCCAGGTGCTTTTATTCTCCAAGTCTTGTCATCGCTACCGTTTATGATAACATCTGTTGGCCCCATCCCATCAGGATCAGTAAATCTTATAGGATTATCATAAGCATAATTGTACGGGGAGTGTCTTCGCATTTTATCGGCAAGAGGATCTATTACATGCCATCTTCCTTTTTGTGGGTCAAACATCCTTGCACCGTAATCAGTCCACTCTAATCCAGAGCCATCAGAAAATTCTTTTGATTGTAATTCTTTCCCGTTGTACTTGTATTTGT
>CAZKPH010000007.1:0-22819 GCA_964554605.1 uncultured Ferruginibacter sp. | reverse complement strand
ACCAGGCCGTACAGGCTCCCTTTTATTTCTTCATATTTTTCCAGGCTTTCTACTTCCAGCCCGATTGAGGTTAGGATTTTGCTTAATTTTTCCGGTTCTATTTTTTCATTCGCCGGAAGGTATTCACAAAGCCAGTTGTAACTGATTGTCATTTAACGAAATTTGTTTGTATTCTGAGCAAAGATAATTATTTAACAATGGAAATAGGCAGGCAAGGCTTATATAAGGGTATAGGGCAAGTGTGGGATTAATGCTATGTTGTAAATACCCGCATAGCAGTGCTGTTGTTTTTAACTTTAGCAATTTATTAAGATAGAAAAAATAAGTTTTCGGCAAAGCAAAAATTTACTATAAAAATATTTTTTTTCGTGCAGAAAAAATAAAACCGGATAGCAACGAGTGTGAATAATCTTTCATAATTTCAGTATAATGTTGAATATTTGATGTTAGTAATCCTGTTAATAACCAGTGAAAAACATACATTTGTGTGTGATTAGGATGGGGATAATCTACGGTATATAGTTTTACATTATATGTAGAACGGATTCTGAATGTTTTTGAAATTATCTTAGCTCCCCTGTAATTCTGTTACCTGCTGGCGAAGGCTCCCAATATTGTTCTTTGCAAGAAAAAACGGATAGCCAGGCACATCCAGAAAAAAATCAACTTACAACAACCATGGATCTTACCAATATTAATAAAGATAGAAAAGCAAGAAGAAAACCCTCTGTTGAACTGGGTTCAATGATGTTCGGCAAAGTACCTCCGCAGGCGAAAGATTTGGAAGAGGCTGTATTGGGTGCTATCATGCTTGAAAAGGGAGCTTTTGATACAATTGTGGAAATACTGAAGCCTGAATGTTTTTATACTGAAGCGCATCAGCGAATATTCCGTGCTATGCAGGCCCTGGCGCAAAAGAATCTTCCTATAGATATGCTTACAGTTGTGGAGGAATTGAAATTCAGGGAGGAACTGGATATTGTTGGAGGGGCTTATTATGTATCCAAACTTACTAATGCAGTCGTTTCTTCTGCTAACATAGAAGCACATGCCCGGATTATACTTCAAAAATTTATTCAACGCGAACTTATTCGAATTAGTGGAGAGATTATCGGGGATGCTTATGAAGACAGCACTGATGTTTTTGACCTGTTGGATGATGCAGAAAGCAAATTGTTCCAGATTACCAATAACCATCTGCGTAAGAATTTCGATGAGATTACTACGGTGCTGGTAAAAACGATTGAACGTATTGAGGATATGAGAAACCGGGCCGAAGATATTACTGGTGTACCCAGTGGTTTTCCAAGCCTTGACAAACTTACATACGGGTGGCAGGCTACTGATTTAATCATACTGGCGGCGAGGCCTTCAGTCGGAAAAACAGCGTTTGCACTTAACCTCGCCCGTAGTGCTGCATTACATTCTACAAAACCAACGGCTGTCGGTTTCTTTAGCCTTGAAATGAGTGCCGGCCAGTTGGTGCAACGTATTCTAAGCGCTGAAAGTGAAATATGGCTCGAAAAAATTAGCCGCGGCAAGCTGGAAGAACATGAAATGCAACAATTGTATAAAAGGGGTGTGGACAGGCTTAGTAAAGCTCCGATCTTTATAGATGATACAGCGGCTTTGAATATTTTTGAACTCAGGGCTAAATGCCGCCGCCTGAAAAATAAACATCATGTGGGCTTGATAGTTATAGACTACCTGCAATTGATGAGTGGTGCCGGTGATAACCGGAATGCTAACAGGGAACAGGAGATCAGCCGCATTTCGAGAGACCTTAAAGGGCTTGCCAAAGAATTACAGGTGCCAATAATTGCCCTTTCCCAGTTAAGCCGTGAAGTGGAAAAGCGTAAAGAGGGGAATAAGATACCTCAATTAAGTGACCTTCGGGAATCGGGTGCTATTGAACAAGATGCAGATCTGGTTATGTTCCTTTACCGTCCTGAATATTATGATATAACATCCAATGAGTTTGGCGAAAATAACAAAGGCGAAACCTATGTTAAAATTGCTAAACATCGTAATGGGAGCCTTGATACGGTTAAGTTGCGGGCATTGCTTCATATACAAAAATTTGTAGAAGATAATTCCGATGATGATAATTATGGTAAAGGAATTCCCGGGGGTAATTTCAGGCCTGTAAATAGTGGTGACGATACCGGAGCAGCGCCGGCCTTGTATATTCAAAAAGGAAGCCGGATGAATGATAATTATTTTGATGAAGAGGATACACCTTTTTAACTCCTGATATTTCCTTATATTAATAATATTGTTATTGCATGCCGCTTCCCTTTTTTTTTGCAGGCCAAATTGAACAGGCTACACAAACAGCAATTCTTTCAGAAGAAACATCCTGGCATGTTGTACATGTGTTACGTATGCAAAATGGCGAAAAGCTCAATCTGACAGATGGTAAAGGGAATCTGTTTCTTGTGCAAATTATCAGTAACGACCGGAAAAAGTGTTTGGTGAAAATAGAATCTTCAGTTCGTCAGGCTTCGCCAAAAAGGAATATACACGTAGCTATTTCATTAATAAAAAATACGGGACGATTCGAATGGTTTTTGGAAAAAGCTACGGAAATAGGCGTCACATCTATTATTCCAATGCTTTGTACAAGGACAGAAAAACAACATTTCAGAATTGACAGGATGCAATCTATAATAGTAAGTGCCATGATTCAGTCGCAACAGTGTTATTTACCCGTGCTACATGAGCCTGTCAAATTCAATGATATTCTTTCATTTTCTTTTTCTGCAAATGCAGAACGGTTAATTGCATACTGCGGTGGCGAATATCCTAAATTTCCTATTGTGTCTTTGCCAGCCAAACAATCTTCACTTATTTGTATAGGCCCGGAAGGGGATTTTACTTCTGCAGAAGTTGAGAGTGCTTTACAAAAAGGCTTTCAGATTGTATCAATGGGTGATACAAGATTGCGGACAGAAACAGCGGGAGTTGTTGCATCTACGTTGCTCTGCATACGATGATCATTCTTCCTCTTTCAGAACAGGGCCGTTCAATTGTACGACATGGCTCTTGTCTATTTTTTTTCTTAGCGCCATATTTAGGATCTCTACGATGAAGGAAAAGGCCATTGCAAAATAAATATAGTTTTTCATGTGAAGCTGGTGGGCAGCTTCAGCATCCCAGCCTTCCATTATGAGGCTAATACCGATCATAACCAGGAAGGAAAGCGCCAGCATTTTTAATGTAGGGTGTTTATGTATAAATGATGCTATATGCGGGCTGAAAAGAAACATCAATATCATGGCAATAATTACGGCAGCTATCATGATTTCCACATGTTTAGCTGTTCCTCCGGCAGTAATAATACTGTCGAATGAAAATACGGCATCAATCAGTATTATCTGTACCATAGCTTGCTGTAATGTTATCTTTTTCGAAGCGCCCTTCGATTCGTTGTGACCTTCGCCTTCCAGTTTAGCATGGATTTCTTTGACTGATTTGTAAATAAGAAAAAGCCCTCCAGCCAACATTACGATACTGGCCAGGTCAAACCCCTTGCCCCAGATATGGAAAACGGCTTTTCCTTTTTGTGATAGCAGCCAGCCTAATCCCATTAGTAACAAACTTCGTACGATTATTCCTGTAATCATCCAGAAAGTCCTTCCGGCTTTTTGATTGGCCTTTTCAAGACGGTTGAGGATAAGGCTGACAAAAATTACATTATCGATACCGAGTACAACTTCCAGTATAACAAGGATCAAAAAACTGATTATATTTTCCGAGGTAAATAGGTATGCCATATGGAGTTCTTAGAGGTTGTTCACAATTTTTTTTACAATCATCGGCCCTTCGTAAATGAAGCCTGTCCAAATTTGTAATAAAGAGGCGCCTGCTTCCAGTTTTTCTCTGGCATCCGCTGCTGTAAAAATGCCGCCGCTTGCAATTATAGGGATCTTCCCCTGCGTTTTAATATGAATGTATCGAAGGATGTCTGTACTCATTTTTTTTACCGGCAAACCACTCAAACCTCCGGGTTCTTCGGCTGTCTTTTCCGATGCTTTGCTTAACCCGTTACGGCTGATTGTTGTGTTGGTAACAACCAGCCCGTCAAGATCAATTTCCATTGCAAGATCAATAACGTCATCTATCTGTTGTTGCGAAAGATCAGGCGCTATCTTTAACAAAATAGGTTTTGGATGTGGTTTCTGTTGGTTTATCATTTGCAGGTTGCTGAGTATTTTATCCAGCGATGCTTTCTCCTGTAGTTCTCTCAAGCCGGGGGTATTCGGGCTACTGACATTTACTACAAAGTAGTCTACATATTCATACAGTTTGTGAAAACATATTTCATAATCCGTCCAGGCATCTTCATTCGGTGTGATCTTATTTTTTCCTATATTTCCCCCGATAATCATGTGAGATTGTTTTTTTCTCCACTCTTTTAACCTGGCTGCAATAGCATCTGCCCCCTCATTATTGAAACCCATTCTGTTGATAAGAGCTTTGTCATGCGGAAGGCGGAATAATCTGGGCCGGGTATTTCCATTCTGGGGAAGCGGGGTTACCGTGCCAATCTCTACTGCTCCAAAGCCCAGCATTTCCAGTTCATTCAAATAAGCTGCATTCTTGTCAAATCCTGCACCAAGGCCAACCGGATTACGAAAACACAAACCGTAAAAAAAATATTCCCGTTGGGATGAAGGTGCAAATCTTCTGGAAAGTATTTTCTTGAGAAAACCAATGCTGCCTACTAATTTTAACCATTTCATTGCAAAACTATGGACAGATTCCGGATCAAAATGAAATAATACCCAGCGTAATATTTTATACATGCAGCAAAATTAAGTTACGTTATTCAGTTTTTTCTTGTTTGTGGATATTATGCCTTTGAAGGCAGATTTTTTTTGGCTTTAGGTTTCTGAAGTAACGTTTTAATGGTATTATGCCAGCGGGTTGGAGCCTTGTACATCCTGTTGTATGTATTGCTGGTAGAAAACAATGGATTGCTGCAATTACCAGGAAGATATTCATATTTTATGCATATGATTTATTTTGGATAATTTATCTATTTTTAAAAGCTAAATTATCCAGGCAACTGTAATGCCTGGAGGATTTGTCGGGATTAATAACCAAAATGCAACAAAAACACTTGATGTGATCAGGGATATAAAGGCGATAATATATATCAATACCGGTGGTTATATCAGCGATTTTCTTGTGAAATCGGATGTATCAGGTAAAGTGGGCTACCGGATTGGGAACAACTTACGGAGGCAATGGGCAGACTACATTAGCATTACCTGACCTGAGAGATGCAGTGCCGGTTGGATTCCTCAATAACTGACAATTGGGAGAAAGTAATAAATAACTAATTATACTCTATTTTTTAACAAAACAAATTTCAAAAATCCATCATCATGACAAAGCAAAGAAAGATAGATTTGAGCTACCAGGAAATTCCGACACACTGGTATAATATTATGGCTGATATGCCGAATAAACCATTGCCCCCTTTACATCCCGCCACACAACAGCCCGTTACTCCCGATGCATTGGCCCCATTATTCCCTATGGAATTAATCCGGCAGGAAGTAAGTGCCGAAAAGTGGATTGAGATACCCGAAGAAGTAAGGGATCTGTATGGATTGTGGCGTCCGACACCTATGTTTAGGGCTTACAGCCTGGAAAAAGCTATCGGAACCCAATCCCGGATATATTATAAATACGAAGGGGTAAGCCCTGCCGGGTCGCACAAACCCAATACGGCTATTCCGCAGGCGTATTATAATGCGAAGGAGGGGGTAAAAAAAATATCTACGGAAACAGGAGCCGGCCAATGGGGAAGTTCTCTTGCTTTTGCTTGTAAACTTTTCGGAATCGAATGTGAAGTATATATGGTGAAAGTGAGTTATGATTCCAAGCCTTACCGGAAGATTATGATGAATACATGGGGGGCTACCGTACATGCTTCGCCCTCTAACCTTACCGATGCCGGACGGGCAATACTGGCCCAGTACCCTGATTCTCCCGGAAGCCTCGGTATAGCTATTTCTGAAGCAGTAGAAGTAGCGGCAAAAAATTCAGATACCAACTATGCTTTAGGAAGTGTATTAAATCATGTTTTGCTGCATCAAACCGTCATTGGGCAGGAAGCCCTTATACAAATGGAAAAAGCTGGTGATTATCCCGACATAATTATAGCACCTTTTGGCGGAGGGTCCAATTTTGCCGGAATCAGTTTTCCTTTCCTGCGGCATAAGCTGGAAACAGGAAAAAAAGTAAGGGCTATAGCAGTAGAGCCTACTTCCTGCCCTAAACTTACACGGGGTACTTTTCAATACGATTTTGGAGACGTGATGGGAATGACTCCGTTACTTCCAATGTATACACTTGGGCACAATTTTGTCCCGTCTCCTATTCATGCAGGTGGATTACGCTATCATGGAGCCGGTGCAATTGTAAGCCAGTTGTTGAAAGATGGTATTATTGAAGCTGCTGCTATCAATCAGATTGAATGCTTTGATGCCGGAATTACATTTGCGCAATCTGAAGGGATTATTCCTGCTCCTGAATCGACACATGGAATTGCTGAAGTGATACGGCAGGCAAAAATAGCTGATGAAGAAGGCGTAAGTAAAACCATACTTTTCAATTTATCGGGGCATGGGCATTTTGACCTTTCCTCTTATGAACAATATATGACCGGCAAATTGGAAGACTATGAAGTAACACAAGAATCTATTGATGCCTCACTTGCAACACTGAAAACACCGAAAATTCCGTAGTTTTTTAGAAAATTGTTTTGAAGTTGCTCATCACGGGCAACTTTTTTTTAAAAAAATGAAATTAAATGAAACGATGTTGCAAAAGTTGTATATTTGCAACGTCGTTTCAAATATATATAATATGAAAAAGAGAATCTCAATAGTCAGAATTTTACTGGTTATCTTATTCATCGGATTTATCTCTTTGGCAAAGGCGGGAAGTTTTGATGAACTGAAAGGAAGTTTTTCAGGAGTACTGACAGACGCTGTTTCCGGTAAGCCGCTGGAAGGTGCATATATTTATTTCGCAGATATTAAACTGGGTACTGTCAGCGGTATGGATGGAAGATTTGTCATCAATAATTTGCAGGAAGGGAAACACTTAATAGAGATATCGCATATAGGCTATGTAACCATTTCTGAAGAGATAAATATATCAGGAAAGACAACCAAAAATTATTCTTTGCAGCACTCAGTTGTCGAAAATGATGCGGTAATTGTGACTGGTGTCAGTACTGCCACGCAACTAAAAAAATCGCCTTTTCAGGTGTCTGTGATACGTAAAGAGGAACTCATGCAAAATGCAACTTCAAACATTATAGAAGCGCTTACGCAAAAGCCGGGCATAAGCAGTTTATCTACCGGCCCGTCTATATCGAAGCCAATAATACGTGGTTTAGGGTATAACAGAGTGCTTACTATAAATGACGGGGTGCGCCAGGAAGGACAACAATGGGGAGATGAACATGGTATTGAAATTGATGAGGCCAGCGTTTCAAAGGTAGAGATACTCAAAGGGCCGGCTTCTATTATTTATGGCAGTGATGCAATGGCAGGCGTAATCAATATTATTACCAATATGCCTGTTGAGGAAAATACTATGAGGGGCAATATTCTTAGCGCTTACCAAACCAATAATCGTTCTCGTTTATTTAATGCTAATATGGCTGGAAATTATTCTGGCTTCAATTGGAACCTTTACGGGTCTTCTGTGAGAGCTGCTGATTATCAAAATGCCTATGATGGCCGGGTATATAATTCGAAATTCAGGGAAATGAATGTTGGCGGATATGGTGGATATAACGGGACTTGGGGGTATAGCCATTTGTTAGTCAGCAATTTCGATCTTAAGGCAGGCCTTGTGGAAGGGGAGAGGGATGAAGAAGGGTATTTTGTAAAACCTGTACAAGGTGGCGGCGAAGTACGTGCCAATGAGGATGATTTCCTGAGTACAATGCCTCAAATACCGTGGCAGCATATACGTCATTTAAAAATAGTTTCAGATAATAATTTCAATTCCGGCAGAAACCGTATATCCCTTAATGTTGGTTATCAACAAAACAGGAGGGAGGAATTTGGCAATCCGGATGACCTTAGCGAACGGGAATTATTTTTTGATCTGAAAACTATTACCGCCAATGTGATGTTACACCTTGCTGAGATCCGGTCGTGGAAAATATCGTTGGGGCTGAACATGATGGATCAGCATAATTATAACCATGGTGTTGAACAATTAATCCCGGATTACAGCCTGACGGATTTAGGGCTTTTTGTTTACGCAAAAAGAACCTGGGAAAAAACTACGTTAAGCGCAGGTGCAAGAATAGACAACCGGAACCTGAATACGAAAGATCTTAAGAATGGAGATGAAATTAAATCTAATTCCTTTGGAAAAACATTCGGAAATTTTTCGGGAAGTATAGGAGTGACGCAGGAAATCAATAAGCACTGGAGCCTCAAATTAAATGTGGCAAGGGGTTTCAGGGCACCAGGTATATCCGAGCTCGCTTCAGATGGAGCACATGAAGGGACTCTCCGTTATGAATACGGCGATAAGAATCTTAAGAGTGAAACAAGTTTCCAGGTGGATGCAGGTGTTGATTACTCCACTGATCATGTTGTAGCAAATGTTTCTGCTTATTATAATTATTTCCCTGGCTTCATCTTTTATAGAAAATTACTATCTTCTGCCGGGACTGATTCTATGGTTACTGTAGAAGGGCAATCTATGAATGCATTCCGGTTTTCTCAACAGGGTGCCGTTTTGGCGGGTGTTGAAGCTTCAATAGATATTCATCCGCATCCTTGGGACTGGCTGCATTTTCAAAACACATTCTCATTAGTTTCCGGTACTTTTACTACTCCTGTTGAATCGGTGAGGTACCTGCCGTTCATTCCTGCTACGAGGTTGATTAATGAACTGAAAGCGGATATTAAGAGTGCCGGTAAAAGGTTTAGGAATATGTATGCAAAGCTGGAATTGGACAATACATTTTCCCGGAATAATATTTTTATTGCTTATAATACGGAAACGGCTACCCCTGGTTATTCTCTGCTAAATGCCGGATGGGGTACCGATGTGAATTCTTCCAAAGGGGCTACTCTTTTTTCTATTTTCCTTTCCGGGAATAACCTTACTGATAAAGCATACCAGAACCACCTGAGTCGGCTGAAATATGCTCCGGAAAATGTGGCAACCGGAAGGGTCGGCGTGTATAATATGGGAAGGAATTTTACAGTAAAACTTAATATACCACTCAATTATAAATTGCATAACCGGCAACGGTAGCCGTATTAACATCTGATTCACCATATATCTCCTTTAACATGTGGGAAAATTAACGGGATGCATTATATTGTGTGCTAAATGTTGCCGGTATGATGCGATTTTATTTGTATTTCAGGCTGATATCCCTTTTAATAGGTGTAGGGGAAGGTAGTGGCGGTATTGCACAAAATTTAGATATTGATCTTTTGAAAAAAATCAATCATTCAAGTGCTATGTTCAATACAGAGTTTTGTTGCGCCAATGCGAGAACCATCACTTTTGTAAATATTGCAGCTCCGATTAGTGTGTTTACTGCGGGGATTATAAAGCATGATAAGAAGATGCAACTATATGCAGCTTATATGGCGGGGGCATATCTTGGGTCTTCTATAATTACACACGGGCTAAAAAACACTGTCAAACGAGAGAGGCCCTTTGAGAAATATTCTTTTATAGTCAAGCGGGATGTGGGTGGAAGTTATTCATTCCCTTCCGGGCATACTTCAGCGGCATTTTGCACGGCTACTTCTCTAAGTTTATATTTCCGGAAATGGTATGTGGTAGTGCCATCTTATGTATGGGCTTCCAGTATCGGCTATGCAAGGATGTACCAGGGGGTGCATTATCCTTCGGATGTATTGGCTGGTGCCGTTGTGGGAGCTGGAAGTGCCTGGTTGGCCTATAAAATGCAACAGTGGCATGATAGAAAGATACGGCCGAGGGCGCTGTTTGTAAAGCAACCTTCTTTGTAATTTTTTTTCGGATCATTTATGGGTAGTATTTTTGATGTATGATTGAAATTTCCATCAATACACCGGCATTGTTATTCCCTGCCATAACCCTGCTGATGCTGGCCTATACCAATCGCTTTTTGGCTGTAGCCGGAAGAGTAAGAAAATTGCATGATGAATATAGCAGCGGCAGTGCAAGGGAAAAGAATATATTGGGGCAAATACGGAACCTGCGTGGAAGGTTGCATCTTATAAGATATATGCAGGCGCTGAGTGTTATCAGTTTTCTGTTGTGTGTATTGGATATGTATTTTATTTATCGAGGGTGGATGCGAATGGCGCATTATATTTTTGCAGCCAGCCTTATTTTTTTATTTATATCTATTTTCCTTTCACTGATAGAGATTAATAAGAGTACAAGGGCTATTGATATAGAGTTAAGCAGCATAGAAGATTTATCTCAAAATAATATTTTCGATATTTTCCGTAAGGAAGAGCCCTGAAGCCTTCTTACTGGTGATGGTCAAATTCTTTCGGGCTTGTTTTGTTGAAATTGTTATCATGTCTCACAAAAAAGTAAAGGTATATTACTCTGCTGAGTCGCATCAGCCAGGGCTGTAGTACGAGTAACAAGAGGCAATTGAACCCAAGCCAATAGAATATCCTGTTATCATCGGCTGATACACCTATGATAACCAGCCAGGCAATAAAAGAGGCTACGGATATAGCTACTGCCAATGCATAGCTTACATAGCCTGTGCCGTACCAGAAACCTTGTTCCAGTTCATATTTTTGTTTACAGACAGGGCATGATTCATGCATGTTGAATATGTTTTTCAATGTAAGGCTTTTGTATGCACTTCCTTTTTTGTACATTTTTCCTGTTCTGCACCGGGGGCATCTCATGGTGAGAATACTTACGAAGTAATTGTTTTTTTTTGGATTGCCCATTTCTGTAAAATTATTGAATTCTGTTAAAGAAAAAAGCTGCCTGAAACATCAGGCAGCCTTTAATATTTTTCCGGCCGGATTATAACTCTTGAGCGCCTTCTACCAAAACCAGTGTTTTATTATTCAGTACTTCTACAAAGCCACTTTGTATGGCGAAAGAAACTGTGGTGTTTTTATCTTTCAATACTTTCATTTTGCCGGATTTTAGTGCGCTTACCATGGGCGCATGTTTGTCGAGCACTTCAAATGAGCCGGTGATGCCCGGCAATTGTACGCCATAAACGTCGCCGCTGAAAAGTTTTTGTTCCGGAGTTAAAATTTCTAGTGTCATTGTACTCTTCCCCTGGGGAATTTTTGCTGCTCAACGATTATGAAAAGCAGGTTTGTATTAATGTTGAATAAAGAACTATCAGTACAAGTGTGCGACGCAACGATGATGCTATGAAAAACTATTGCTGGTTACACAAAACTTACTTTACTGATATTAAAGAGCTAACGAATAAATATACACGGTTTCAGCGTGTGTATTATGGCTTAAGCCTGGGCTGCGGCCATTAGTTTCTTTCCTTTTTCTATTGCATCGTCGAGAGTACCCACGAGGTTGAATGCGGCTTCGGGGTATTCGTCTACTTCGCCGTCCATGATTGCATTGAAGCCTCTGATGGTTTCTTCTATGGGTACCAGCACACCCTGAAGCCCGGTAAACTGAGCGGCTACAAAGAATGGCTGAGACAGGAAGCGTTGAACTTTACGGGCTCTGGAAACTGTGAGTTTATCTTCTTCACTCAATTCATCCAGACCGAGGATAGCGATGATATCTTGTAATTCTTTATAGCGTTGTAAGATTAGCTTAACTCTGTTGGCGCAATTATAGTGAGCATCGCCAACGATCATTGGGGTAAGGATACGGGATGTGGAATCCAGCGGATCCACAGCCGGATAAATACCAAGGTCAGCAATCTTACGGCTTAATACGGTTGTAGCATCGAGGTGGGCAAAAGTAGTTGCTGGTGCTGGGTCGGTAAGGTCATCGGCCGGTACATATACTGCCTGAACGGAAGTGATGGAACCATTTTTTGTAGATGTAATGCGTTCCTGCATCAGTCCCATTTCAGTGGCAAGAGTGGGTTGGTACCCCACGGCAGAAGGCATACGGCCTAGTAGTGCAGATACTTCAGAACCGGCCTGAGTGAAGCGGAAGATATTGTCTACGAAGAAAAGGATGTCTTTTCCCTGACCGCTTCCATCTCCGTCGCGGAAATATTCGGCAACTGTCAGTCCGCTCAAAGCTACACGTGCACGTGCTCCCGGGGGTTCGTTCATTTGCCCGAATACGAAGGTGGCTTTACTATCTTCCAGGCCTTTTACATTAACCTTACTGAGGTCCCATCCGCCTTCTTCCATACTGTGTTTGAATTCTTCGCCGTAGTTCATGATACCGGCTTCGATCATTTCCCTCATGAGGTCATTACATTCCCTGGTCCTTTCACCAACGCCTGCGAATACGGATACGCCGTTGTATGCTTTAGCGATATTGTTGATCAATTCCTGGATTAATACTGTTTTGCCCACACCGGCACCACCGAAAAGCCCGATCTTTCCACCTTTTGCATAGGGTTCGATAAGGTCGATAACTTTGATACCTGTATACAGAACTTCCGTGGCTGTACTAAGGTTTTCAAACAATGGCGGTTTGGCATGTATAGGGCGTCCGTTAGCTTTGCTTACCTGCGGCAATCCGTCTATGGCATCGCCGGTAACATTGAACAGGCGGCCTTTGATAGCATCTCCTGTGGGCATGGCAATAGGTTTGCCGGTATCGGTAACTACCATTCCTCTTACAAGGCCTTCGGTACCATCCATAGCGATGGTACGAACGCTGTCTTCTCCGAGATGTTGCTGTACTTCAAGAACCAGCGTATCTCCATTTCCACGCTTCAGTTCGAGAGAATTATAAATTTCGGGTAGTTTGCTGTCGTTGTCAAATTGAACGTCAACCACGGCACCGATTACTGACTTTACTTTACCTGTGTTGGCCATATGTCAAATTTTATTGTAAAAATGGGCAATTTTCCGGGCGCAAAGGTAAGGTTAACGGATGGAATTTTGAAATTTGCGGAGCTATATTTTAGAGTTTACACACACTATCCTACATTTGTCATCTTTTTGACCTTTTTATGCAATTAATTCCGGTAGACAGTATCTATTCTGCCAAACTTTTTCTGGAGGTTCCGGTGCGGTTGTACAAGGATGACCCCAATTGGATCAGGCCACTGGATAATGATATTTCCGACATATTTGATGCCCGGAGGAATAAAGCATTGCGTACCGGGGCTGCCATGCGTTGGGTCTTATTGGATGAGTGGGAGAAACCGATAGGGAGGATTGCAGCTTTTGTGAATAAAAAATACAGGAATAAAGGAGATGATGTGCCGGTAGGCGGAATGGGTTTTTTTGATTGTATTGATAATCAGGATGCGGCAGACCTTATGTTTGATTGTGCCCGGCACTGGTTGATTCAACAGGGTATGGAGGCAATGGACGGCCCCATTAACTTTGGGGAGCGGGACCGATGGTGGGGGCTTGTTACCGAGGGGTTCGGCGAGCCTTTGTATGGAATGAACTATAACTTTCCTTATTATGCCAGGCTTTTTGAGGATTATGGATTCAAATCCTATTATAAACAAATTTGTTTCGGGCTGGATCCTTTAAAGCCTTTATCGCCCAAATTAAAAGAAAGGCATTTGTCTTTATCTGCTGATCCGGGATTTTCTGCCCGGCATATCAGGCAAGGCCAGGTAAATAAATTTTCAGAAGATTTTGTTGCCGTATATAATAAAGCCTGGGCAGGCCATGGAGGTTTGAAGGAAGTATCCAAGGATCATGTATTGCTGATGTTGAAAAAGATGAGGCCTGTTATGGATGAACGGATTATCTGGTTTGCCTATTACAGAAATGTGCCTGTTGCTATGTTTGTGAATCTGCCTGATTTGAATCAATGGTTTCGGCGTTTTGACGGCCAATTCGGCCTGGTTCAAAAGATAAAGTTCTTATGGTTGAAAAAATACTTTCCCAACAGAAAGTGTACGGGGCTGGTTTTTGGTATTGTACCGGAGTGGCAGGGGAAAGGGGTGGATGCATATATTATTGGGGAAGCAGCCCGTCAATTCATGCAAACATCTAAAAGCCCGTATACTTCTTACGAAATGCAATGGATAGGCGATTTTAACCCCAAAATGCTTAATGTAGCGGAAGGGCTCGGCGAAACATTCCGTAGTCGGGAACTTACCACCTACCGTTATCTGTTTGATCGGGCAAAAGAATTTAAAAAGCATCCTATTTTGATTTGAGAATCTTAAATTAAGATTTTAGATTTGCCTGTCAGGCATAAAAGTGTGTTCAATGGATAAATTCATCGTTTCAGCCCGTAAATACCGTCCGCAGAACTTTTCTACTGTGGTAGGGCAGTCGCATATTACAACTACGCTGAAGAATGCTATTAAGAACAATCAGCTTGCACATGCATTTCTTTTTTGCGGTCCCCGCGGAGTGGGAAAAACCACATGTGCCAGGATATTAGCTAAAACTATTAATTGCGAGAACAGGACTCCTGATGGGGAAGCCTGTAATACATGCGATAGTTGTGTGTCTTTTGATGCCGGTACTTCTTTGAATATTCACGAACTGGATGCAGCTAGTAATAATTCTGTTGATGATATCCGGGCATTGGTAGAGCAGGTACGTTTTGCCCCGCAAGCGGGGAAATATAAAGTCTATATTGTAGATGAGGTACACATGTTGAGTGCGTCAGCATTTAATGCTTTTCTAAAAACATTGGAAGAGCCTCCTCCTTATGCGATCTTTATCCTTGCCACTACCGAAAAGCATAAGATATTGCCGACAATATTGAGCCGCTGCCAGATATTCGATTTTAAGAGAATAACAAATAACGATACGGTAGAACACCTGCAGGAAATATGCGATAAAGAAAGTATTACTGCTGATAAAGCCGCATTGCATGTAATTGCTCAAAAGAGTGAAGGGTGCATGAGAGATTCGTTGAGTATACTGGACAAAATAGTAAGCTTTACCAACGGCTCCGTCACTTACCAGAATACACTGGAACACCTGAATATATTGGATGAAGATTATTACTTCAAAATGCTGGAGTTCTTCCATGAGCAGGATTTGAGTAATGCTTTGCTTATGTATGACGAAATAAACCGTAAGGGTTTTGAAGGCGATATTGTTTTGAACGGCTTTTCCGAATTCCTTCGAAACTTGCTGGTCTCTGCAGACCCGGCAGTTATTGCTTTATTGGAAGTTGCGGAAGATTTCAGGCAACGATATTTTGAAACGGCCAAAAAAATAAGCCCGGCCTATATTGTAAGTGCATTAAATATACTCAATGAGGCTGAGCTTAACTATAAACAGGCTCGTAATAAGCGGTTACATATTGAACTTTGCCTGATAAAGCTCAGTTATCTTCAGCAGGCAATTGAACTGATTGATAATGAAGGGTCAAGTGTAAAAAAAAAGCTTAGCCCGGCTTTAAAAACTGTTTCTTTCAAAGCTTTACCTGTGCGCAAGGTTGCCAATATGCCAGCCCCGGATCTTTCTACAAAAGGGAAAACGCATTTACCCGAGGCAAAACTTATTATAGAGCAACCGAAAGAAAAAATTTCTTCGGTTTCAGTACCGGCACCCGGGACTCCGGCAGAGAAGCCTGTACTTGGTTCGCTACACAGAATTAGAGAGCAATTGAAAGAGCAGCATAAAAATGCTGCGACGAATAATACTCTCCCGCTTACTACTGAAGCTTTGCTGCAGGCTTGGGAACTGTTCATCGAAAAACTCAGTAAGAAGAATAATCATTCAGCTATTACCAATTTCAGATCCGCCCGCCTGCATATTCTGGATGACAGTACTTTTGAAATCATTACTAATGGAGAAATACAGAGGGCATTTATAGAAAGTGTCCGCTCCGATCTTATTCATCATATACAAAAATATTTCAATAATCGTTCGCTTGTATATCAATTGATAGTTATCGAAAACCCGGCAGACAGTACTCCTGATGAACCTTCCCTAAGCACACGGGATCAGTTTAATTTGCTTGTGCAGCAATATCCACTGGTGAAGGAATTGAAAGACCGGCTCAAACTGGAATTAGATTATTAATTGCTATTTAATTTTCCTCTTTTTACATTAATTTCGTGCCTTAATCAAAAATCGTAGAATTATTATGGCAGAAGTGATCAAAATGCCCCGTATGAGTGATACAATGACCGAGGGCGTTATTGTAGAGTGGCACAAGAAAGTAGGAGATAAAGTAAAATCAGGGGATGTTTTGGCAGAAGTGGAAACGGATAAGGCCACAATGGAACTGGAAAGTTTTAGCGAAGGGACTCTGCTGTATATAGGTGTGGAAAAGGGGAAGTCGGTTGCAGTGGATGGTATTTTGGCAATTTTGGGAAACGATGGGGAAGATTTTCATACAGCTTTGGCAGCAGCCGGTACAGACGCTGCGGCAGAACCAATAAAGGAACCTATAACAGTACCACCTGCAACAAGCACAACTACAGGAAGGGTAGAACTACCCGATGGGGCAAAAGAGATAAGAATGCCCCTACTTAGCGATACAATGACCGAGGGAAAGATAGTGGCCTGGAATAAAAAAGTAGGTGATTTTGTAAAGTCAGATGATGTAATAGCTGAAGTAGAAACAGATAAAGCCACCATGGAGGTCGTTGGTTATGAGGAAGGAACCCTTCTTTATGTTGGATTTGAAGCAGGCCAGGCCGCCAGAGTAAATGAAATCATTGCAATTGTCGGGAAAGCTGGTACGGATATAAGTGCATATATTGCTGCTGAAAAATCAGGCGCCAATGCTGCTGCCCTGATTGCACCGGTAGTGACAGCTTCAGCTACCGCCGCTACCTTTCCAATAACAGAAGCGGCTACTGCCGTATCTTCTTCCGATCAAAGAATAAAAGCTTCTCCTCTGGCCAAAAAACTTGCAGCCGAAAAAGGGATAGATTTAACTACGGTTAACGGTTCCGGAGACAATGGGCGAATCACCAAAAAAGATATTGATAATTATGTGCCATCTGCTGCACCAGCACATAAAACTTCTGTGGCTCCTGTATTTTCGCCTGTCGGCCAGGAAGGGTATACGGATATTCAGCTTACATCTATGCGTAAAACCATTGCCCGCCGCCTAAGCGAAAGCAAATCAACCGCACCGCATTTCTATCTTACTATTGAAGTGAATATGGATACTGCAATCTCTTCCCGTATAGCAATCAACGAGATTAGCCCTGTTAAGATATCTTTCAATGACATGGTCATTAAAGCTTGTGCAATGGCCTTACGCCAGCATCCGGATGTAAACAGTAGCTGGATGGGGGATTTTATTCGTCAGAATCATCATATCCATATTGGTTCGGCACTAGCTTTACCTGACGGGTTAATAGTGCCGGTTATACGGTTTGCCGATCAGAAATCTTTGTCTCAAATTGCTCTCGAGGCGAAAGAACTTTACGGAAAGGCAAAAGACAAAAAACTACAGCCTGCCGATTTCAGCGGAAATACATTTACCATTTCTAATCTGGGGATGATGGGGATTGAGGAATTTACTGCTATTATTAACCCTCCGGACAGCGCAATCCTGGCAGTAGGCGGGATTAGTGAAAAAGTAGTACGCAAGGGTGATGGCTTTGCCGTAACTAATGTGATGAAACTTACGCTTAGCTGCGATCATCGTAGTGTTGACGGAGCCGTAGGAGCCACATTCCTACAAACACTGAAAAAATTCATGGAGAATCCTGTTACCATGTTGGTATAGTTAGTTCTTTCAATTTATTCTAAAAGCCACTGGGAGATCAGTGGCTTTTTCCCCTCTGGGATATATATCATTGTGTCGTTACATTTTTTTAATATTGTTCCATGAATTGTCCCGTTCTGCTATTTGATGGCGTTTGCAATTTTTGTAATAGCGTCGTTAATTTTATTATCCGGCATGATAAAACCGGGAATATCAGGTTTGCTTCATTACAAAGCCCTGCCGGTAAGGGATTATTGGCCGAGGGGCTTCGTGCAAAAGAAGAACAGGATAGTTTTGTGCTTATTCATTCGGGGCGTATTTATACCCGGTCTTCTGCAGCATTGCAAGTTGCCCGATTGTTGAGGTTTCCTTGGTGTATAAGCTACATATTTATTGTAATTCCTTCTTCTTTAAGGGATGGAGCATATAACCTGATAGCCCGTAACCGGTACCGGTGGTTTGGCAAACGGGCATCTTGTACCCTGCCTCCATTTGATGTAAAAGGGAGATTCCTGGATTAGTATATTTGAATATGAAAAAAACTTTGGTAATAGGCGCTTCCGAAAACACTTCCCGATATAGCAATATGGCTATCAGTAAGTTAATAGCAAATGGGCTTCCTGTAGTAGCATTGGGGTCAAAAAAAGGGAGTGTACAGCATGTGAAAATAGACACGGAAAGGGTTGATTACCATGATATAGATACTGTAACGTTATATATCAATCCTTCTCGCCAGCCTGAGTATTACGATTATATTTTTTCGCTAAAACCCAAACGTATTATATTTAATCCCGGTACGGAAAACAAAGATTTATATGAACTTGCGAGAGAAAAAGGCATTTTAGCTATTGAGGCCTGTACGCTTGTGTTATTAAGTACGGGGCAATATTGATATGCGTAGTTTTACGTAATTTTTATTTCTTTCTGTTTTTTTTTGTTTTTTATATAATATTTTAATCGGCAAGTCGTTTTAGGTGTACAGAGTTTTTGTTTTTAAATCCAATATCACTAAAAACATAAATTTATTTACATGAAAAACCTACTTGCTATCCTGTGCGTAGTACTGTTTTCCCTTATGGCAGTATCGCTGAAAGCCCAAAGTAACCGGCCAGTAAAGCCGAGTTTGTTTACGGCACTTCCTTCCGTTATTAATTGCACGTCAGCTGATCTTAATAAATTTTTTCTGTTAAATAGAGGCCAACAAAAGATACAAACTACCATAGCAGAAAAACTTAACATTAATGGTGTTATTACCAATAATGAGATCAGGTATGAGAAACTTCATACGGTAAATATAAAACTGGCTGAGTTTAACGATGCCATATTTACAATTTCCAAGAGATTAGACGCAAATAACAAACCGGTTTTTGTAGGCCATATTTTTCCAAAGAACAGTGCAGATGGGTATGAATTAAAAAAGACCGGAGAGGATACGTACCAATTTATTAAAATCAATATTGACGATATATTACCAACCTGTGCCCAACCATAATAGTGGATACAGGTGAACATGAATCCTTAGCCTAACTAAATCCAATAACGCATCTGAACATATGATGCTTAAATCCTAAATCATGAAAAAGCCATTTTTTACATCCCTTATGTTATTATTGGCATTATTCACTTCCTTCAGTGTTTACAGTGTGCCAAAGCTTAGCAGCTTGCCTACTGCATCCGCTACTATATTCCTCGATTTTGATGGTTATACCGTGAATAGCGGTGTGTGGAACGGAGGAGTCCCTTTTGTATGTGCAGCCTCTACAATGACAGATGCACAGGTTACAGAAATTTTTAACAGGGTAGCGGAAGATTATCGTCCTTTCGAAATTAATATTACTACAGATAGTACTGTATTTCTGGCAGCGCCGCTGACAAACAGGATAAGAGTGGTGATTACTCCTACCAGTGACTGGTACCCGGGAGTTGGAGGGGTATCTTATGTAGGGTCTTTCACTTGGGGAGATGATACACCGGCTTTTGTGTTCTGTGATAAATTAGGCAATAGTGCAAAGAATGTTGGAGAATGCTGCTCACACGAAAGCGGCCATACACTTGGCCTTTCTCACCAATCTGCTTTTGATACAAATTGTAATCTGACTGCGATCTATAATGATGGTACCGGATCAGGTGAAATTGCATGGGCTCCGATCATGGGTAACAGCTACGGAAGAAATATGAGTAGCTGGAGCGATGGCCCTACTCCTTATGGTTGTACAAAGAAACAAGATAATATATCTATCATTTCATCTCAGAATGGTTTCAGTTTCAGGCGTGATGATTTCTCTGATGATATTAACACAGCGGCAACGGAACTGAATCCGTTGAGCATATCTGTGGATGGGATTATTTCTACTGAAACAGATAAAGACGCTTTCCGGTTTAGCCTAAACAGGACAACGACCATTCATCTGGATGCAAAACCTTTCAGTGTGGGATCGGGAAATAACGGCGCCAATTTGGATATGAAACTTCAGTTGTTCGATGCTTCAGGTAATCTTATCAAAACCTATGACCCGGCAACAACAATGAGTGTTACAATTGATACTACTTTGAATACCGGCGATTATTACCTAACGGTTGACGGCACCGGTAATACAAATGTATCTGATTACGGGAGCCTGGGTTCCTATCAGCTACGAGGGTCATCTTCCGTATTGCCTATCCGCAGTGTAGTATTGACCGGAAAGGCTGATAATGGGAAACATGAACTGGATTGGAATATTATCTCCGATGAAAATATCAGAACAATAGTTGTGGAATCAAGCACTGATGGTAAAGACTTCAAAGCAATGAATACGGTTTCTTCTGTACAAAAAGAATTTGCATATACTCCATTCGAAAGCAATAATATCTACTATCGATTAAAAGTGACATCTGTAACCGGAGAAGCTGTCTATTCCAATATCATCAGCCTGAAGAGTACCGGCAAAGCCCTTAAATCTTTTAGTGTATCTACGCTGGCTTACAATGAAATTTCCGTAAACGCATCTGCCAATTATCAATACGTACTTACCGATATGAATGGCAAAGTAATAGCAATAGGAAATGGATTGCAGGGATTCGGTAAAATAGATATTGCACGCCAGTCAAGGGGCATGTATATATTACAACTAATGAGCAATAACGAAAGACAAGTAGAAAGAATTATAAAACAGTAAGGTAGATTCATGTGTAAGTTAAGGGGTCAGCGTAAGGGGCTGACCTCTTTTTTTGCAGGTATCCATACAGTTAAGATTTAGATAATACCCATAACGGGAGCCATATATTTAATTTTCCGTAACTTTAGTAAACCCCTTATATATGTTATGGAGAAAATTCAATGGTGATCCCATCCACATTCCTATAAAAGATGCAGTGGAAGAAGCCATAAAAAGAGAAACTGCCGCCGGGAACCATCTCAAGGTTTGTATCGGTACAGACAGCCAGGTAAAAGGCAAAGAAACAGAATTTGCAACCGTCATTGTTTTCCTTCGGGAAGGGAAAGGTGGGTTTATGTTTATCCACAATGACAAGACATTGACGAAGTATAGTATTAAGGAAAGAATGCTGGTAGAAGTAGCAAAAAGTATTGAGATTGCTTATGAGCTATGTTACCTTTTTACGGAGTATGACGTAGATATGGAAGTACATGCGGATATCAACACGAATCCGCAGTTCAAAAGCAATGAAGCGCTACGGGAAGCAATGGGGTATATTTTGGGAATGGGTTTTGCATTCAAAGCAAAGCCGGAATCCTTTGCCAGTAGTAGTTGTGCGAATAAGGTAGTGAACTGAGCAACTATACTATCGGCAAAGAACTAATATCTCCTGTTTATTATTAGCTCAAAAAATCTTCTACAAAATGTAGCGGCATATCAAATGCCTCTGATACGCCTTTATATACGATCTTATCCTCAATTGTGTTCAACCCTTTCTTCAATTCGTGATTTTCCTTACAGGCTTTTACCCAACCTTTATCTGCTAATTGTATTACATAAGGGAGTGTTGCATTGGTTAGTGCCAGTGTAGATGTGTATGGGACAGCCCCGGGCATATTGGCAACACAATAATGTACAATTCCGTCAATTTCAAAGGTTGGATTCTCATGTGTAGTGGGTTTGCAGGTTTCGATACACCCTCCCTGGTCTACAGCCACATCAACCAGGACGGTTCCTTTTTTCATTAGTTTCAGCATATCTTTAGTGATCAAATGAGGCGTTTTTGCACCGGGGATCAATACGCCGCCAATTATCAGGTCTGCATCTTTTATTTCGGCAATTATGTTGTAATGGTTGCTCATGACAGTCTGAACGTTTTTCGGCATTATATCTTCCAGTTCTCTAAGTCGCTTCAGGGAAATATCCATAATTACTACTTCTGCTCCCATGCCCGCTGCTATCTTAGCTGCCTGTGTGCCTACTACGCCTCCACCTAATATAATTACTTTTGCTGGTTTCACTCCGGGAACTCCTCCCAATAAAATGCCTCTGCCACCCATTGGCTTTTCCAGGTATTTAGCGCCTTCCTGTATGCTCATCCTGCCTGCCACTTCACTCATAGGTATAAGCAGGGGCAAGCTTCCGTCTGCTTTAGTTACCGTTTCATAAGCAATACATACGGGTTTTTTCTCCAGCATGGCATCAAGTAATCCTTTGTTGGAAGCATAATGGAAATACGTAAATATCAAATGGCCTTTCCTAATAAGCGGATATTCTTTTTCGATAGGTTCTTTTACTTTCACAATCATTTCTGCCGCGGAATAAACATCCCCGATTGCAGGAAGGATTGTTGCGCCAGCCTTGACATAATCTTCATCAGAAATGCCACTTCCGTAGCCTGCCTGGCTTTGTACGTATACAGTGTGTTTGTGTTTGATAAGTTCTGCTACACCACCGGGGGTTAGTGCTACCCGGTTCTCGTTATTTTTGATTTCTTTCGGTAATCCTATAAGCATAGTTGATAATTATTGTTGAATAGTCAAGTTAGGTAAAAATAACTGACGAGCAATGCTTGTGTTATTTATTGATCGTTATTTAGCGCTTCG
>CAZKPH010000006.1:0-23368 GCA_964554605.1 uncultured Ferruginibacter sp. | reverse complement strand
AATTTAATGCCGATAGCATGGAAGATGTTTTTTATCAACTGGCAAGAAATGCAAAAAGAGCAGAATAAAATATTTGGTAAAAAAAACAGTAAATGAAACAACTTATCATATTCATAAAAAAAGAATTCAAACATGTTTTCCGTGACCGGAAAACGCTTCTTATGCTTTTCGGCCTTCCGATAGCACAAATACTCTTGTTTGGATTTGCATTGACTAATGAAATAAAGAATACGAAAGTCGGCATCCTGGATAATTCCAGAGATGAAATATCAAAAGAAATAATAGCCAAAATAAAAGCAAGCAAATACTTTGATGTATACGAAACATTGTATGATGACAGGAAAATAGACGAAGAAATGAGAAAGAACAACATCAAGATGGCGGTTGTTTTTCCGGCCCATTTCTCTGAAGACCTTCAGCATACGAATAGTGCAGATATACAGTTGATTGTTGATGCCAGCGACCCAAATAGTGCTACCGGCGTTACAAACTACATGACCAATATTATAAGGGATTATCAAAGTGGCATCCGGAATAACATGGAGCCGCCTATGCAAATCCAAACAGAAGTAAAAATGCTCTACAATCCGGAACTGAAAGGCGCCACCAATTTCGTGCCTGGTGTTATTGCAATGGTATTAATGTTGGTTTGTACAATGATGAGTTCTGTTTCAATAGTACGGGAGAAAGAAATGGGAACAATGGAAATACTGCTGGTATCCCCTTTTAAAACATTCAATATTATTATTGCCAAATTAATGCCTTTCCTGATTATTTCTATTATGAACCTAATCCTGATATTGACACTAAGTGTAACCTTGCTAGGCTTAGAGATACGCGGCAATATCTTCCTGCTGTTTTTTGCGGCAATTCTTTTCATTATTACCTGCCTGGCTATTGGAGTATTATTCTCTATTATTTCTAAATCACAACAAAAAGCCATGACCCTTTCCCTCATGGGAATGATGCTGCCAACAATGTTATTGACCGGTTTTATGTTTCCAATTGAAAATATGCCATGGTTCCTTCGAATGCTCTCAAACATTGTTCCTTCAAGATGGTTCTTTATTATTATAAAAAACGTTATGCTGAAAGGATTAGGAATTGAATCTATCTGGAAACAATTACTTATACTAACAGGAATGTGCACATTCCTTATTGTCCTGAGCATTAAGAAATTCAAAATCCGACTTAACTGATGCGTACATTATATTTCATACTGGAAAAGGAATTCAAACAAATGAAGCGCAACAAAGGGCTCATAGGTCTTCTGTTCTTTATGCCGATTGTACAATTGATACTAATGCCTTTAGCTGCCAATTATTCTATCGAGAATATTTCCCTGGCCGTTGTGGATAACGATCATTCCGAATATTCAAGGCAGATGATTGAAAAAATTACATCATCCGGGCATTTCAGGCTAAAAGCTTATTGCCCCGATATCAATGAAGCGCAAAAACAGATTGAGAAAGATAAAGTTGACCTGATTCTGGAAATTCCGCACGATTTTGAGAAGAATCTGGTCCGTGAGGATAAGCAAAAACTCAATGTCCAAATCAATGCTATTGAAGGTGTAAAAGCCGGATTAAGCGGATCGTATCTTGGAACAATACTGGCAGACTTTAATAATACGATACGCATCAAATGGATGCAGCCTGGAAAAATGCAGCCGGCGCCAACTATTAATATTCAATCCATCAACTGGTACAACCGTTACCTGAATTACTATCTTTTCATTGTACCAGGCATTCTTGTTTCTCTTATCATTGGCATCGGTATCATGCAGACGGCATTCAACCTTGTTAAAGAAAAAGAAGGCGGCACTATCGAACAAATAAATGTAACTCCGGTTAAGAAGCAGTACTTCATTCTTGGGAAATTAATTCCCTATTTTATCCTGTCACTTGCCGTGTTCTCTATAGGCCATTTAATAGCATTTTTATTATATAACGTATATTCTGTCGGCAGTTATATTACTATTTATGTTTCCGTATTTGTCTTCTTGTTTTCCCTGGTTGGATTTGGCTTGCTTCTATCTACCTATTCACAGACACAGCAACAGGCAATGTCTTTAGGCTTCTTCTTCATGAACCTGGTAAATATGCTTAGTGGCTTATTTACATCGCTGGATAGCATGCCTGATTGGGCAAAATACATAACTTATTCATTCCCGATCAGCCATTTTATTAGAATCATGCGCATGATTATGTTAAAAGGAAGTAATGTTTCGGATATAAGTGGCCATATCCTGATCATGCTGGGCATAGGTATCATTTTCAACCTATGGGCGGTTTTGAATTACAGAAAAAGAAGTTGACGTAGGGCCTATCCAATATTGCACAAAAAAGCCGGCTTTTCTATTAAGCCGGCTTTGTATTAAAAATTTACCTGGAAAATTAAACTCTGAAATGAGCAAAAGCCTTATTAGCTTCAGCCATACGATGAGTATCTTCTTTCTTTTTAAAAGAAGCACCTTCACCTTTACTTGCAGCAACAATCTCATTAGCTAATTTATCTGCCATACTACGGCCATTTCTTTCACGGCTGTAACGAATCATCCACTTAATACTTAAAGAAATTTTCCTGTCTGCACGTACTTCGGATGGTATCTGGAATGTAGCGCCACCAATACGACGGCTACGTACCTCAACGCTAGGTGTAATATTAGCTAACGCTTTCTTCCAAACCTCGTACCCATTTTCCCCGGTTGTTTTTGCTACTTTTTCAAGCGCTACGTAGAAAATGCTAAAAGCACCGCTTTTTTTACCTTCCCACATCAGGTTATTAACAAACCTTGTAACCAGTTTATCGTTAAACTTCGGGTCGGGTGCCAGAGGAATCTTTTTCGGTTGTGATTTACGCATCGGTATTTATTTTTCCCAGGTATGACCCGGGTTGATTATTTGAATAAATTATTTTTTTGCTTTTTCTTTTTTGGTACCATACTTACTGCGGCTCTGTTTGCGGTCTTTAACCCCCGCTGTATCAAGGCTACCACGAACGATATGATAACGTACACCCGGAAGATCCTTAACCCTCCCACCACGGATCAATACAATTGAATGCTCTTGCAAATTATGCCCTTCGCCGGGTATATATGCGATAACTTCTATCTTATTGGTTAAACGCACTTTAGCAACTTTACGCAAAGCGGAGTTAGGTTTTTTGGGAGTAGTTGTATATACCCTTGTACATACTCCACGGCGCTGAGGGCATGCATCCAAAGCCCTGGATTTGCTTTTTGCTTTAATAATTTCTCTTCCTTTTCTTACTAACTGTTGTATTGTAGGCATTTGTGACCCTTTATTTTTGGGAGGGCAAAGGTAAGTATTTCAAGTCAAAAATTAAAAATAATGAAACTAATTTTTCCATTTTAAATAAAAAAACCACCTGGGAGGGTGGCTCAATTCAATAGGAAGGGTTAAAACGGCATTAGACTTTAAGTAACCAGCCATGTATATCCGGTTCCAGCCCACCCCTGATAGAATCAATCTTTCTTTTCAACTCGGGAGAAATTTTCCAGCTATCCGTGTCAAATACCATCTCAAAACCACGGTATTCTAATACCTTAATCGGAGAAACCACTGCTGCAGTACCCGCTCCAAATACTTCCTGAACCTTTCCCTCCTTATAAGCGTCCACAATTTCATCAATACTTAAAGGCCTTTCCTCTACTTCAAGACCCATTTCTTTTAAAAGTACTATCATACTGTCCCTTGTTACGCCAGCCAGGATTGTACCAGATTCAAGATCAGGTGTAATTGCTTTATTATCAATAATAAAAAAAACATTCATCGTCCCGCATTCCTGAACATATTTGTGTTCAAAGACATCCGTCCATAATACCTGGTCAAACCCTTTTTTCTGAGCTTCGGCGGTAGCATACAATGCACTTCCGTAATTGCCGGCTGCTTTTGCAAAACCAACTCCTCCAGGAGCAGCCCGTACATACGTCTCTTCCACATGAATACGCATGGGGGCCGAATAATATGGCCCTACCGGGCTCAGCAGTATTATAAACCTGTAATGATCGCTGACTCTAACCCCCAACGTTTCTTCGCAGCTAAACATAAACGGGCGAATATATAGTGCATGATCAGCAACAGCCGGTGCCCACCCTTTATCTATACTGATAAGTTTGCGCATACCTCCAATAAAAATATCTTCCGGAACAGCGGGCATCATCATTCTCTCCGCAGAATGGTTAAAACGGCTGAAATTATCGTAAGGACGGAATATCTGAACATTGCCTTCGGGGTCCCTGTACGCCTTGATCCCTTCAAAAATTGCCTGTCCGTAATGCAACGCAGACACAGAAGGAGAAAGATATAGGTTCTGATACGGCATAATTTCAGCCGTTCCCCAAACACCATCATGGTATTCCACCACGAGCATATGGTCTGTAAAATATTTGCCGAAAGGCAAGTCCTTCAAATCCATGTCTTTCAGCCTGCTGTTTTCCGTAAGTGTTATTTTAAAATCTGCCGCTGCGATCATATTCCTTAATTTTACACAAAGTAACGAAAAAAAGTAGAGAATTTTGTAGCAGATATGAGCCTCAACCAATTAAAACTTCCTAAATCAGTGTTAACAGCACTGTATAAAAATGGCCTGGTTTGTATAGAAAAAAAATCTATACCAAAAGGGCAGGTGAATGATGGGCTTCCCTATTTGGGGGATAATTTGAAAAATATAGCTATTATTGTTTCTGACAGCAGTGCCGCTTATCTTTCCGACAAAGCATTAAAGTTCCTTTCTGGCGTACTTTCTGCGTGCAACCTCAGCCTTGCTGATGTAGCTATAATTAACATCTATAAAACCAGCGACCCGGATTATTCACTTATTTCGAAAACATTAGATCCCAGGGTTACATTACTTTTCGGTGCATCCCCAACAGCATTACGCCTACCGCTCCATTTTCCCGAATACCAGATACAACGTTATAATCAACAAATATATCTTTCAGCACCACCTCTGGAATTCATAGAAAATGAAAAGGCAGAAAAACAAAAACTTTGGAATTGCCTGAAAACTATTTTTCCCATTTCATAAATCCATTTGCACTAAATATATGACAACACTTATTTTTGCCACAAACAATCAGCACAAGATAGAAGAGATCAGAAAGGGTGTTGGCAATGATTTTTCTGTCATTACACTCACCGAAGCAGGAATCAATATTGATATCCCTGAACCTTTCAATACTCTTGAAGAAAATGCTAGAACTAAATCTGCTACTATACATAACCTTACTCAAAAGAATTGTTTTAGTGAAGATACCGGACTGGAAGTATTTGCGCTAAATAATGAACCGGGGGTAAGAAGTGCACGATATGCCGGCAAAAATGCAGGTTCAGAGGATAATATTGACAAACTTTTGGGTAAAATGGCCGGAATAGCGAATAGAGCAGCAAGGTTCCGAACCGTTATCTCCCTGATTTATAATGATAAGGAATATTTATGCGAAGGTATTTGTACAGGAAATATCCTGACAGGCAGAATCGGAAAAAATGGTTTTGGGTATGACAGTATTTTTGTCCCGGATGGCAGTTCGAAAAGTTTTGCTCAAATGGAGATAGAAGAGAAAAATATTTTCAGCCATAGGAAAAAGGCTGTCTCAAAACTCATAGATATCTTAAAAACCTTAGAAAAACAATAAATTTTATATATTTTTTTCAATATATTAAAAAAATTGAACACTTCAAGCAACCATATTGTTTCTGATAACGACTTAGTAAGGGGATGCATTGCAGGCGACAGAAAAATACAACAGTTATTGTATTCAATGTATGCTGCGAGAATGTTTGTAGTTTGCAAAAGATATTCGGATAATTCAGAGGATGCACAGGATATATTGCAAGACGGATTTGTAAAAGTGTTTAGCAATATCCAAAAATTCCGCGGGGAGGGTTCTTTGGAAGGCTGGATGAGAAGAATTTTCGTAAACACAGGAATAGAGTATTTCCGTAAAAAAGGAAAAATATCATATGTGGCCGATATTTACGAAACAAATATCGAAGACACAGACTGGAATGTCTTTGATAACATGGCTACACAGGATATTTTAAATATTATTCATGAGCTTAGCCCTGGTTATAAACAGGTGTTTAATATGTACGTGATCGAAGGCTATTCTCATAAAGAAATCAGTGATATCCTGGGAATTAGCGAAGGTACCAGCAAATCGCAATTGGCCAGAGCCAAAGTAATTTTAAAAAAAATAGTTGAAACAAAACTTACTACCACCTGATTTATGTCACCCAATTGGCAAAATAGAATTTATAAACACGAGGAAGCTCCTCCAGATGATATTTGGGAGAAGATTGCCGGCGAATTGGATCAAAAAAATACCGGATCAACCGAGATGACCAAATCGGCACCGGTAAGAAGTATCTTCTTCCGAAGATGGGCTGTTGCTGCATCAATCCTGTTTATTGCCGGATCTGCTATCTACTTGCTCCGCGATAAACAAAATAACCCAAGAAGCGTTTCTATTAAACAATATCCTATTCCGGCATCTGCAAAAGCAACCAAAGATTCCGCGACTACGATACCCGGCACCTCAAATATTATTCCCGCCGCTGCTCTGGCTAATTCAAAAGAAACGCTTAAGAATATAGAAAAAACAGAACCGCTTAATTTAAGAAAGCAAACCGCCACGGATTTACAGCAACAATTGCTATATGTGAAGAATGCTGATTCTACTGCTAAATTCAATAAGCCTACTGTTGACCTCAGTAAAAAATTAAAAAATATGAATGGAGAAGAAACAAATGATATTGCCCTGATGGACGCCCCTCATACATATATTTCTTTCATAGGCCCAAATGGGCAAGAAGTAAAAATATCTTCCAAGTTTTCTTCCATCATTGGATACTTAAGCAATAATAATCCTTCAACGGAAGAATACCTTGATAAAATTATAAGTGAAAGTGCTTTCTGGAGAACGAAATTCAAAACATGGAGAGATAAAATGTCTTCAAATACTTTGTCGCCTTCTCCAACTAACCTGATGGATATTATTGAACTTTGCAAATTACTTTCCGAAGAGAATAAATAAAAAAAATCACTTTATCCCTATTTTTGAAAAGAAAATCTTATTCTGTTTTCTATGTCTAAAACAAAGATTGAATTTCCAGGAATGCCCCTAAGCAAATTCAGAATACCAGTTAGGATCACAGACCTGAACTACGGCAATCATGTTGGCAATGACAGTTTTGTTTCGCTTTTACATGAAACAAGGGTACAATGGCTTTCTGTACTTGGGTTTTCGGAAATTAACATCGGTGGCCCCGGATTAATCATGCGGGACATTGAAGTAAATTTTCTCAAAGAAGCTTTCTATAAGGATATGATAGAAGCAGAAATAACTACAGGCAATATCAGTAAAGCCAGTTTTGACATCTTTTATAGGCTATCTGCCATTCGTGAAGATAAAATAGTTCCTGTTGCTATTGCAAGAACCGGAATGGTGGCATTTAGTTATCAGGAGAAAAGGATTTCCACCTTACCCGGCGAATTTACTAATGCTATTCAACGAAGGTTATTGTAATCAGGTATTCCATATTTTCCAACTGGCTTCAGCCTGGATGATGAGCATATCAAAACCATTCTTTACAACAGCGCCTGCAGATTCCCCCCTGCCTAAAAACAGTGTTTTGCCCGGCTTATAAACCAAATCGTATAAATAATGTTCAGGAGTGAGCCAATGATAAGGGATATCGGGGCATTCATTTTCTTTCGGCGCCATACCAACAGGTGTACAATTGATAATAATTTTGAATTCACGCATAATATTTTCATCTAACGCTGAGTAAGCAATAACCCGCTCTTTGCCGCTATCAGGATTACGAGATACAAGCAGAAACGGGATGCCCATTTTTTGCAAAACAAACTGTACCGCTTTGGATGCCCCACCTGTACCCAGTACCAATGCCTTTAGGTGGGAAGGCCTCAACTCAAGACGAAAGGACTGTTCAAATCCAATAATATCCGTATTATAAGCCGTGAGCTTACCTTCCGGAGATATTTTTATACTATTAGTAGCCCCAATAAATCTTACCTCATCCGAAAATCCATCTACAAAAGATAAAACCTGCTCTTTATAAGGGATAGTAACACTTAGCCCATTCAGAAATGGATTATTCTTTATCAATAAGGGAAGCTCCTTAATCGAACGAATTGGAAAGGCTTCAAAAAAACAATCTGTCAATCCCTCCCGGAGAAATTTTTCTGTAAAATATTGCTTTGAAAATGAGTGCCCTAAAGGATATCCAATTAACCCATAAAGACGCATAAAAAAATTATTTATCCAGATAAAAATCAAATGTATCCCCTCTCAATCCTACACGCATTGCTTCAAGAGGAATAACTTCGTTGGGCGCAATATTACCAAGATTAACATTGCAGCCGATCAACTTCAGAAAATACAATTGCTGTGCCTTTTGCGGTGCTTCCCACAATATTTTTTCCTCCGGAATTTGAGTAAGTATTTCCTGTACCAATCCTTCTCTTACCTCACCTGTTCCTCTGTAAATGCCTACATTGCCAGCTTCACGGGCTTCTGCGATTACATAAGAAGACCCTGCATTTAATTCATCCCTCATTAACTCTATCCAACGATAGGGTGGAATAATATGTGCAGCATCTTTGCTCCCAACTTCACTCAAAACGGTACCGAATTTTGTGAGCTTCTCAATATAGCCGCATTTTTCCGCATGAGGGATCGTAATTGATCCATCACTCACTTCCATATAGGTAATCCCAAACTCTTTGCAGACATTTACATAATCCTCAAACTGATTTCTTATAAGAAAAGCCTCAAAGAGGGTACCTCCGAAATAGACCGGCACTTCATATTTTTTGTATACTTCCAGCTTTTCTCTTAACGATGGTGTTACATAAGAAGTACCAAAACCCAATTTTATTATATCCACATGCGGGTAGGCAACGCTCATAAAGTTTTCAGCCTCCTGAACACTCAGCCCTTTGTCCATCACCATTGTAACCCCTTGTTTGCGGGGTTTACTTAAACGATCAGGCATCTGTGTAAGATTGTAATTCATAAGTATTTATTTAGTTGACAAAGATAAACATATAGATTAAAACAGCATTTCATAATTCAGGTAAAAGGTCAGATAGATTTGCGCTTTTTATACCTGGCGACAATATCTACGACTAACTGGTTTTGTAAAATAGACGGATTCAACTCCATCAATTTTTTAATAAGGCGAGGGCTGGCATCCATGGCAATTTCCAGATGTAATAATGCATCTTTTGATTTACCTAATGCAAAAAGAAAAGCAACTTTATAGAAGATGAAAACTGGCTTGCCATTTGTCATTTCAAAAGCATGATCAGAATATTCAAGTCCCTCTTCCCAGCAATTAACCTGATACAAACATTTCAATAGTTCTACCCACCCGTTTATTTTTTTGGGGCGTATACGAACAACATTACCTAAATACTGAATCGCTTCTTCTACTTTGCCGGTTTCCATATAGCATTGTCCCAATGCGAGATTGTATTCCGGTTGCATTCTATGTATGCGTAACGCAGCCTGAAGATTTTTAATAGCACTGTCCCAAATACCTTCATTCATGTAAGTGCAGGCAATTTTATAAAACAACTGGCTGTCTTCAGGATTAAGATGGGTAGCTTTGCGATAATGAAACCTTGCCTGGGCATAGTTCTTCAGTTTATCATAACAATGCCCAATGGCTTCATAGATAACATCTTCAGGACGGGCCAATTCCAACACCTTTTGTAATACTTCAATAGCATCTTTGTATTTGCGCAAGCGCAAAAAAGCGTCACCCATATTTCTCCAGGCAAAATCAAATTTTTCATCTATTGCCACAGCATACTGATAGGCATCAATAGCTTTTTCGTAAAGTTTCAAACCCTGATATGCAGCAGCAAGATTAAACCATGCCAACTCATTGTAAGGGTATTCTTCGATAATTTTCTGATGTAGGCGGATACCCTCCTCATTTCTTCCGGTAAAATCTGTCCAGAAACAAATCTTATATAAAGCTTCTTCATTATTTGGGTCCATTTCCAAAATCATGGACAGACAGTCGAATACTTTATCAAAATCCTCATAATCATCATATACGTCAGCCAGTTCGAAAAGCAGTTCTATTTTGTCTTCGCCGTCAAAATGTACCAATGCTTCTTCCAATACAGAAGCTGCCTTTTGCTGCTGGTCTAATGCCAGGTAAGCATCTGTTTTCAAAATATAGAGATTGATATTGCTGCCATCCAGTATTTCAGCTTGTTCAAGGCATGATAGTGCTTCGGAATATTTTTTTGCAACTATCAGTAAATCAGCCTTTTTTATTAGTAAAGTTGAAGAAAACGGGTATTGGATAATGGCATATTCGCTAGCCTCCAGAGCATTTGTCCACTCCTCCTTGTCATCATAATAATCGATGATTTCTTCGAAAGCATCCTCATCAATAAAAGAATAGCTCCTCCCCGATTTAAGATTATCGTATTGAAGTAAAAGTTCCTTTAATTCTTCATTTTCTTGCCTATAGGGATATTTACTCATTCTTAATTGGTTACTGAAAAGTACGTCATTTTATCCTAAATGGAATAAATTTCTTTAATAAGTACCTGTTTCGTTAAAATATTGCCAAACTATTACATGAGTGGTACGATAATTGAGTATTTTTTATAGTAAATTTGTAACATAAATCATTTCCAATGAACGTAATCAAAAAGGGCATTTTATTTGCAGCGGTACTATTGCTTGGTACTGCTTCTGCTGTTTTTGCGGACAGAGGAGGAGTTGGGAAAAAAGTAAAAAGCAAGGTTAAAGTAAACATTACTATGCCTGCTACACTAAGAAATTCTATTGGATTTAATCTTCGAAACGGTTTAGTATACAAAGGAAGTTTTACAACCAATAAAAATGGTATGTTTAATACTTCTCTGGCCACTTATCAGAAAGGCAATACTGTTTATATAATTCCATATAAACATAAAATTATGGTACCTGAAGTCCGTCAGGGATATACAGGTGTAAAAATCATTCTTAAACCCAGAAAATAAGTATATAATAAAAAACCTCAGCAATTGCTGAGGTTTTTTTGAATTTTTTATTTTGTTTCATTTTTATATTCCATTATCCTATATCCCGATTTTGGGGTGTCAAATTTAGATTGCGGAACTGGGTTAAAATCTATTTGAGAAACAGTATACCTGAATTTCAGTTTACCAGATTCATATTCGTATTGCAGCGCCAATCCTGGCAGGTTCCTGAATGTTTCATTATAATCCTTGTTCAACATTATAAGGTCTGTGGTATAATAAACCCAAAATTTTGATCCGTCTTTCAGGGTTGCAATGGCCTTTTTGCAATTATAACCTGCTATTGTGGTTGTTTCAGCAGTATTTTCAAAAGATAATCCACTGTATTTTTTATTCTTGTCTGTCCAATTTTCTTTAGATAAAATATACATGAGCTTTTGCCCGCTATACTCTTTCAGAATTACTGCAGTACCTGTTCTGGCATCATGAATTGTAGTTTCGCTTCCTAATGCGCTTATCATATCCGTACGGGCAAGCCCCCCCTTTATAGATAGTGTTGTAACAGCCCCATCCAAAGCATCTGCCATCTGTGGTTCATTACTGCCTGTTTGTATCACAATATTATATGTAATAGTCCCTTCGGAAATAGTTTTCTGTGCTAATGAAAAATTTGTACAAAAAAACATTAGCAGACAAGGAATCCATCTGATAGCTCTCATCGGTTATATTTTACCAAATAAAGATAATAAAATCTTATGCCAATTATTCAAATGAAAAGACCTGCAACCGAAAAAAATGGTTGCAGGCCTTTAACTTATTAACGATATTTTATTACTTATGAGATTTGCCCTTCATATCCTGCAACTTCTTATTTGCATCCTGCATAGCTTGTAAACGTTCCTGCAGTTTACTCTGTTTCACTGGCTTTTTCTTGTTTTCTTCTATCTGCGCTAATATCTTATCGTGATCTATAATATATTTTTGTATCACAATCTGTAAAATAAGGGTTATAGTATTAGAAACAGTATAATACCAGGTAAGAGCCGATGGAAGCCCGTTGAAAACACCCAATAGTAAGACTGGAAATATATAAGGCATATATTTCATCATGGGATTAGAATCGTCTTGGACAGTACTCATACTGTAAATGGAGATTAGTAAACTGGTGGCGGTGGCCGTTAGTGTAAATAGGCTAATATGATCTCCGTAAAAAGGTATAGAAAAAGGCAAATTCGCAATTGAATCATATTGTGCAAGATCCTTTGCCCACAAAAAACTGTGCCCCCGCAAAGCGATATTTGACTGGAAAAAATAATAGAGGGACATAAAAATCGGTATTTGCAACAATGCAGGCAGGCACCCCCCCAAAGGATTGACACCAGCGCTTTTCCATAGCTTCATCTGCTCTACACCCATAGCCTGCTTATCATCCCCATATTTTGCCCTCAGAAGATCAATTTCCGGTTTTAAAGCACGCATTTTTGCCCCACTTACATAACTTTTATAAAGAATGGGCGATGTAATAACTCTAATGAGCAGTGTAAGTAATAATATTACAATCCCCATACTTGCTACATTTTTGCTCAGAAAATTGAAAGCTGGTAACAATAAATAACGATTAATATATTTTACAAATGCAAAGACTCCACTACCAAGAGGCACTATGTTTTCCATTTTGTTATCGTACTTCTTAAGTACATCATAATCGCTGGGGCCATAGTACAATTGAAGAGGGACACTTGTATTATTAACACCAGCCTGAACATTGATCTTACAGTTGGCAACTGTTTGTGCAATTAAATGTGTAGTTGTATCTGGAATTACCCAGGCTACATCAGTATATCCAAATTTATTCTTGTTAATCAGGGATGATATGAAGAACTGTTGTTTAATGGCCAGCCAGTTTACTCCATTGTCAAATTTTTTCTCGCTACCGCTATTCCCCATCATATTATAATCGTATTTATCTTCCGTGAGATAGCAGATATGCGTTTGCTGCTTTTCGTATTTTAAGTCCCTTTCAACCTGACGGGTCTGGCTCTGCCAGGTAAGGTTAATAATATTTTGTGATATAAGGCTATTGGCTTCATGCAGATCTATAGTAAAATCGATAAGATAATCACCAGGATGAATAGTATAATGATGTATGATCTCTTTACCTGAAGAATCCTTGAGGCTAAAAGAGAGGGTTTGGGAATTATCGGTATTTTTAACAGCCCCCTCGGATTGGAAATAGAGATTATTGGTTGGTTCAGTATGGCCGGCTGTAACGAATACAGGATAGGATATGCTGTTAAAATTACCATCCTGCAATAATACCGGTTTTCCATTGAAGGTTTTGTATTTCTTTAGTTCTACTGTTTTTGGCTGAGCCCCTTTATTGGTAAATGTGACCTTAATAAGTTCATTTTCCAAAACAAATAACTGCTCTGACTTATTAATTGTTTGATTGAAACCGGCAGCAGATTGCAATTTACGCAGCGAGTCTGCCCTCAGGGAATCCGCTTTTGCCACCATAGTATCTGTCTTTGGGTGTAACCTGGCAATTGAATCTTCTATCCTTTTTTGATCTGCCTGATAAGTCAGATTGCTTTTACTATTAAAATACAGCATACCGATTAATAAAAGGCCAATCAAAGTAAAGCCAATTACGGTATTTTTATCCATTCCCATAATTTCTGTTTAAGGTGGCAAAGGTAACTAAAGTTTGCAGTTTTTAGCCAAGGCCATACGTTAAGAAAAAAGCCCCGGAGACCGGGGCATTATTATCCAAAAAATCGAATATTTACTTCTTAGCCGCCGCGGCAGGTGCCGCTGGAGCAGGTGTAGCTGCTTTAGGCGTGGCAGCTTCTTCCTGTTTCAATTGGCGTGTCATTGTAACCGATGCAATCGGAATACGGGGAGAGTTCATTATCTCCATATTGTCAACAGGCACATCCTGAACACGGATATTTCCATTAAGTTCAAGATTGGTAATATCCAATTCAATATTTTCACGCAAATATTTAGGGAATAATTTAACCTTCAGATTCTTTATTTTAACTACCAATTTGCCCCCTGCCCTTACTCCTTCAGGCGTACCGACAAACTTAATTGGCAGGGTAACAACCAATTTTTTATCCTCAACTAATTCAAGGAAATCAATATGGATCAGCTTGTCCGACACTTTATCAAATTGCAGGTCTTTTAATACACAATTGTAAGTCTTGCCATCCACTTTTACCTCTACCACCATAAAATCAGGTGTATAAACCAGGTTCTTAAAAGCGGCAACAGGAGCAGAAAAATTGATTTCTTTAGCACCTCCGTAAATTACAGCTGGCACTTTGTCCTCAGAGCGTATTTGGCGGGTGGCTGATTTGCCAAATTCGGTCCTGATTTGTCCTTCGATTGTAATTGTTCTCATGATATATTTTTTTATGAGGCGCAAAGGTAGGATTATTTCCTAATAATCAAAAGCAAAATAGCCGCAAAAAAAGGAATATTGCGGCTATTTTAGTCTATACAATTGTCAGGAGCAAACCTTATTATTATTTCCGATTGAGCATCCGGCTACGGATGAACAAACTGTTAATACTCTTGTTTTCAAGAGCATTACGAATAGCAATTGCGAATAATTCAGCAGTAGATACAACTTTTATCTTATCATACCCCTGTTTTATAGGTATCGTATCGCAGACTACAAGCTCTTCCAGAACGCTGTTCTGGATATTCTCATAAGCGCTTCCGCTGAGAACAGGATGTGTACAAAACGCACGTACGCTTTTTGCCCCTTTATCCTTCAATAAAGCAGCACTTTTGGCAAGCGTACCCCCGGTATCACAGATATCATCAATCAAAACCACATCCCTTCCGCTTACATCCCCGATAACAACCATACTGGCAATTTCATTGGCCCTTTTCCTGTGCTTATCACAAATGACCATTTCACATTCAAAGTATGTGGCTACTTCCCGTATACGGTTTGCACTTCCTACATCCGGGGCAGCAAAAGTCAGGTTTGCCAATCGCAGGTTTTCTATATATGGGATAAAAATTGCTGAAGAATCCAGGTGGTCCACAGGAATATCAAAATATCCTTGTATTTGCGGCGCATGCAGATCCATAGTAACTACCCTGTCAGCACCTGCTGCTGTGAGCATATTGGCAACTAATTTGGAACCTATTGCAACCCTTGGGCGGTCTTTTCTATCTTGCCTGGCATAACCATAATAAGGAATTACAGCGATGACTTTATAGGCAGATGCTCTTTTAGCTGCATCGATCATAAGTAGCAATTCCATCAGGTTATCAGTTGGGGCAAATGTACTTTGTACTAAAAAAACGAATTGCCCCCGAATACTTTCCTGGAAGGCAACTCCTATTTCCCCATCGCTGAATCTTTGAATAATTACATTCCCTAAAGGTTCTCCAAATTCCCTTGCTATTTTTTCTGCAAGATATTTAGAACTGGTACCTGAAAAAATTTTTGCGTTATGCTCCATAAATTATCGTTAGTAGTGAAAGAAATTGACAGTGCGAAATTATCATTAATTAACCGACATGAAAATTTATAATTATGGAAAATTTCAACAAACCTTCCACCTCGATAAAAAATTGGGCAACGGATGACAGGCCAAGAGAAAAACTTTTGCAAAAAGGCGCAGTATCGTTAAGTAATTCGGAGATTCTTGCGATTCTTATTAATAACGGCACAAAAGAGCGGTCTGCATTGAGGCTTGCACAGGAAATTTTGCTTATTGGCAATAACAACCTGAATGAACTGGGTAAACTGGGAGTAAAAGACTTTACAAAGGTAAAAGGCATTGGCAGTGCCAAAGCCATTACAATCGTTGCTGCGCTTGAATTAGGAAGAAGAAGGCAAGCTTCAGGTGTGCTTGATAAAAAGTCAGTAACCAGCAGTAAAGACATTGCAGAATTTCTACAAACTAAACTAAAGGACTATCCCTACGAAGTTTTTGCAGTCGTTTTTCTAAACAGGGCTAATAAAATCAGGCATTACGAAATAATAAGCCAGGGTGGGATTACCGGCACAGTTGCCGACCCAAGGATTATACTCAAAAAGGCATTGGAGCATGACGCCACTTCTCTTATTCTATGCCACAATCACCCTTCGGGAAATCCAAGGCCAAGTAAAGCAGATGAAATGCTCACTGCTAAGATAAAATCTGCAGCCTTACATTTTGATATAAATGTACTGGACCATATTATCGTTAGTGAAGAAGGGTTTTTCAGTTTTGCAGATGAGGGTATCTTATAATAAAAGGAAAAACGGATACCGTTTTTCCTTTTATCTTACAAATCATATTTAATAATATCAGGCTTGAGCCGTCGGGCCTCCGAATGTGAAAGGTATTTCTACCTGTTCCATATCCTGTATGTTTCCATTTACTGACTCAAATTTCTTAACATTCTCTACCATAGCCTTCATAAATCTCTTTGCATGAAAAGGCGTTAATATAATACGGCTTTTGACTTTACTTTTGGGGGTTCCCGGCATAACATTCACAAAGTCTATTACAAATTCGGCATGGCTATGTGTAATAATCGCCAAATTAGCATATTCTCCTTCAGACACATCTTCGCTGATCTCAATATTCAACTGGTTGGGTTGTTCTGGTTGATTACTCATTGTATTTTTTTTGCAAAGATACTTTTTATAAGTCAAACCAAAGTTTCTGTGTGTAGGATGGATTATCTTTCGGTGCATTAACGTTGGGTATAATTTCAGACGACTGAGGATAATCCCATCTGCGCATAAAACCCCCTGCAGGAGTTCCCGATGGCTGTACAAGTGGAGGAAACTCATTTCCTTCGGTTCCGGATCTACGCCATTGAGTAAAAGCTTCCAAAGGCCTGTCTTGCAGATCTATCCATTGCTGAAGATGAATCTCCTTCAATGGATCCAAAGAAGATGTTAATGAGGGTATTGTGGAAAGATATGTATTTATATCCGATTCCCCCACCCCGTAAAATTGTAATGCCTGCGTAACAGCATTACGATATAATTCATTTGCCTTAGTAAGATTTACAGCCACTCCTAATCCCCTAACATAACATTCTGCTTCGTAGAACAATTGTTCCTGACTGGTAAAAATTATATAAGGTGCATCCGGTTTGAAAAGTGTAGCGACATTTATTACCGAAGTTGACAAACCTGCATCTTCTTCCGTTTCTACCGGAGTATAATCAGTAGCACCATCTGCTTTGGAAAAATAAACGGGTATTCTCGGGTCGGCATAGGGCAACATATATTTGTATACATTGTTATTACAATAGAAGAAGAAATTATATCCGCCGGTATAAGCACTTAGCAGGCGATATTTTGGATTTTCTTTTCCGGTTACATTAAGAAATGGATATAAGGCATCATAAGCCCCATCTTCGATCATATTGCCTTCTTCCAGCATGGTGCCAATTTGAGATGCTTTTGCAGGGTCTTTATCTACCATTGTAATAAGTATCTTGAATTTAAGAGACTGAGCCAGTTTTTCCCATTTTTCCAAATCACCATGATAGAGAATATCATAATCTGATATCTTCAAAGGGCTGTTATTATCTATTTCGGCAACAGCCTCATCCAGCAACCCGATTAATTCTTCAAATACATCTTTCTGCGAATCGAATTTAGGATAGGCAATATCAGACCTCCATGCCTCGGAGAAAGGCACATCGCCCCATATAGTTGTACATTCATACATCATCCCTGCCAAAATAATCTTACACTGAGCAGCAGCATTATGATTGTACGGCGCCTTTTCTTCTGCCTGTTTAATTGCCAGTTTAAGATTTTTCCCAGCATTTACATAATAAGCACGCCATACATTCCGGATACTGAAAGGATTTACATCATATACATTTGATTTTCCCCAACCGGAGTTGCCACCGCTCGCCTGGTTCTGGATCATAAGCGCAAAGGGAATATACCCATCGCCATCCTGCCGTTTTGCGGCCCAGGATGTAACTGCATAATTGAATAACAAGTCAGGGCTGACACTTGTTGCCGTATTAGGGTCGGTATTAATATCCAATGTCTTTGAACAAGATGCCAAAGAGATTATACTAACCAGAAGTATGATGAATTTTGTATTGATTCCTTTCATTGCTTGAATATTATTTTTCATAATTAAAGATATCAGAAAATCAATTTCAGGTTTATGCCTATTGAACGTGTAGAGGGCATATTCAGAAACTCTACACCTTCGCCGGGCTGATTTAAAGAAACCGAATTTACTTCAGGATCTATATGTGGCACATTTGATTTTATTATGAGAACATTCCGTGCTTCAACCCCCAGTTCCGCAGCCTGCAAAACCTTCTTTGCAAATATCTTTTTAACCGGAAGGTTCCATGCCAGCCGCACTTCTCTTAATTTAATATAAGATGCATCAAAAACGTTTGCAGCGGTATTGTCTATTTTATAGTTCTGTGCCCAGAAGTCCTGCATGCTAGCCACTGGTACAGTATTTTGAACATAATTGTTACTTCCATCCAGGTAAACGCCTTTATCTACAAATACCTCATCCCTTCCTGCTGCGGTTTCAGCGGCAAGGCCCGTTGTTCGCAATGCGGAAACCGTACCCGAATACAATACACCTCCCTGGCGGATATCGAATAAAGCACTCAAGGAAACAGACTTATAAGTGAATGTATTATTAATACCCATTGTCCAATCGGGAGATATATTACCCAGCCTTACATCTTCTTTCACTTCCCGCAAACCTGTTGCCTGATCAATTAGTATATTGCCATTAGGATCCCTTTTCCAGTCGGATCCATACAGGCCAAATTGGCCTCCAACAGGAGCCTTTACAGACATCCCGCTGAATATACTATTCAATGCCAGTTCCTGTAATGCACCTTCATTATCAATTGATTTCACAATTTGTTTATTATGGTTAAAATTGACATTGACAGTCCATGAGAACCCTTTGTAATTGCGTACAAGCATGGCCTGAAGATCGGCTTCTATCCCATTATTGGCAACATCCCCGGCATTAATTATTTTTTTTGTATACCCGGTAGAGTATGGCGGGTCTATACCAAATATCTGATTTTTGGTTCGTGTTGTATAATAAGTTACACCCAACCCTATTCTATCTTGTAGAAATCGCAAATCTGTTCCTACTTCAAAAGACTGCTGTTGTTGTGGCTTCAGATTTTCATTTGGTAAAATATCGGGGCCGGTAAAGCCCAGTAACCCGCCGGCAACAGGGAAACTGCCGTTAAGGTCGAACTGCACATTATAATCGCTTGCAGGCGTATAAGTAAAGTTAAGCAGATACGGATCGGTGCCGCCGCCTACACAAGCCCAGCCGGCACGTAACTTACCAAAAGATAATATGCTATGTGAATGCATAAGTTCTGAAAATATGAACCCGCTGCTTACCGAAGGATAAAAATATGAACGGCTATTTACCGGCAATGTCGAATTCCAGTCGTTTCGACCGGTAATGTTCATAAAAAGATAATTTTTGTATGAAAGCCCGAGTTCGGAATAAATCCCTATCAACCGGCTTTGCTGGTAATAGTTTTTTATATCCTTAACGTCTGCATTCCCGTAGGTATAGAGGTCATCCACAGTAAGCCCGATAGCTTTCCCGGATGTAACTTTCAATGTGTTCTGGAAAAAGTTGGTACCCGCAATTATTTTGAGCGCCAGGCTCTTTGCCAATTTAGTATCCGCTGTCAGGAATAAATCGTTATTAACATTACTATTGAAAATATCAGCAGTAGAAAATCCACCGTTTATTTGCCCGTACGTCCCTTTTTTGACCAAAGATTTTCTGTATTCATAATAAAAATCCATTCCGGCATTGTCAGATATTGTCAGCCACTTCACAGGCTTATATGAAAAAATCGTACTACCGTATACCCTGTCGGTTTCACTTTTATTTTTATTATTATAAGCTATCCAATAGGGATTATTTGCATTTTTATCCGAACTCAAAGAAACCTGTGCACCAGTTACCGGATCCACATAATGCGATTTTAGTTTATCTACATCCAATGTCCTCGGAAAATAGATATTAGCCATTAGAAGATTATTATCGTTGGATGCCTGAGAAGGCCTTCCGTTTGCAGATGTTTTTATATAGTTGCCAATAACCCTCACAGATAATTTTTTTGTAAAATTCTTTCCAACATTGAAATCTACATTGTATTTATCCAACTGTGAGGCCGGTACAACACCTTTAATATTCGTTGAAGCCAAAGACAACCTGAAGTCACTAATTTCATTACCACCGCTTACACTTACATTATTAATGAAAGTAGTACCTGTCTCAAAAAAATCCTTTACATTATCAGGATAAGCTTTGAGAATTACATTATCGCCATTGAAATCCTGCACAGGGGTATTTTGCATACTACTAATCTTTGGCCCCCATCCATTAATATATTTAAGGCTATAATCGCCATAATTACCATTAGCATATTCATTTTGAAAATCGGGCAATTTCAAAACCTTATCAAAACGAGCCGTAGAATTTACAACTACCGAAAGCAATTGATTTCTATTGCCTTTTTTTGTAACAATAACAATAGCACCGTTTTTTGCACGGGAGCCATATAAAGCAGTAGCCGCAGCACCTTTCAAAACCGTAATTGATTCTACATCATCAGCATTTATATCCCCGGCTTTATTCCCATAATCAATACCTGTAAGGATATTTTCCCTGTCGGGAAATACGGAACCCAATGACGAATTGTCTATAGGCAGGCCATCAATAATAAATAAAGGCTGCGAAGAACCCGAAAATACATTTTCCCCCCGGATGACGATCTTTGACCCAGAGCCTAATGCGCCAGATGAAGAAGTAACTTTTACTCCGGAAACCTTCCCAGCCAAATCATTTACGAAATTATTATCTCTGGCTTTTATAAGTTCATTACCGGAAAGTTTTGCAACAGCATAACCTAAAGAGGCAGAAGGCCGTTGTATGCCCATAGCTGTAACAACAACCTCTTCCAGGTTCTTTACCTGCTTATGCAAAAAAATCTGCATAAGTGAATGTGCTTTTACAATCTGCTCATAATACCCTGCAGACGAGAATTGCAAAATATCGCCGGTTTTGGCATTAATTTGAAAAGAACCGTCCGGAGCGGAAATGGTTGAAATATTTGAGCCCTTAACTTTTATTGTAACTGCTTTTAGTGCTGAGGAATCGGAAAAATCCTTTATGACACCTTTTACCTGAGCATTTGACAGTAAAGGCAGTGTACAAACGAAAAGCGAAAAAGCCAATGCCTGAATTTTTCTCATAGAAGGGGTTTTCTTAATTGATAATTGGTTTAAAGTTAATCTTTTTTATACGCAAATGCCAGTACAAACATTTCACACTATGTCCTTTTACGTGCATTACGAGGTTTTACTACACTGACTAGCTTAAAGAATCAATTATCATTAACGCATTTTACTACATTTTTTGTATGCTACCGAGCAACTTTATTTATAAAAGGTAAAAATATAAAAGGCCGGATATACCGGCCTTTTATATAAAACATTAAAAAAGAAGCATTTACTAATACTGATCTTCTTTGAATTTTGTCCGGGCTGTACCCTGAATCTCATAGGTTGTTTCAGGATCGTCCCCGAAAACAACTTTCATATAGATACTATCGGTAGGGTTACCAGACTTGGAATGCCCTGCTAATGGCAAAATTTTACCGTCAGTTACAGTTATACCAATATCGTATCCATCAATCTGGTTTACAGAATTTTCCGTACCAAAAGTAAGTGTGCTGTAATCCAATTTGCATTTGAACTTAAAGTCCCATATATTTCCATCCTCGTCATCAAACCACAGAGAGTCAGAAGTTGGTGTTGAAGTATTGTAAGTATGGATTGCATAAGGGTGGCTATAAAGAGGGGCTCCATCCAGAAAAAGATTTACCCACCAGTCGTTACTAGCCTTTACCGTAGCTGTTGCTCCAGGTTCGTAGTCCTTCTGGCAACTACCCATCACTACAACAGCAGTGAGTAAAACAATTGATAATTTAAATAATTTCATATTAATTCGTTTAGTAATTAAAAAATATTATTGTTTTACAAAAGTTCTGGATGAAGTACCAAAACCGGTTGTATTAAGAGCCCAGCTATAGGTAGACCCTACTGATGTTCCTGAAAAAGCAACACTGGAAGTTGTTGATACACTAACCAATGAAGCACCCAACTGCTGATAAGTCTGCTGGGAAAGAATTTTTGGAGTACTGCCTGTAATGGTAGCCACTACCCAGAAATTACTGTAACTGGAACCAGCACCACCCGGGTCGCAAACAGCATATTTGGTTGAAGTAAGCTGAATCCATCTGGATACACCAAAAGCACCAGCATTTCTTTTCCAGTAGCCTGAATAATCAGGAGAGGCAGGAGAAGCGCTTTTTACAATGACAACCCTATTAGCGCTTGCGCTAAAACCATCTTCATTGGTAGCAGTATATTTCAAATAATAAATACCAGGAGTAGCAGCATCAACAGAACCAGTTATGACAGGAGTAACGGCAGCGCCATTTACTGTTGCATCAACACCGGGATCTGTATAAGAAGAACCAGCATCGATGATTACCTGCACATCTCCCTTCAATGAAACCAGCGGGAAATAGGTCACTTTGGAGACCCCAACCTGATTTTCGTTTTCAACAAAATCATCCTTTTTGCAACTGAACAGCGTAACTGCAAGAGCAAAGAAGATAAACGTATTTAAGATTTTTATTTTCATATTCATAAGTTTAATATTTTAAATATTATAGCCCCCACCATACTTTAGTAGTAATTGATACTTGTGCCGGAGTATTAGCATTCCTAGATCTTTCAACATCAGGAAAGACCAACCTCTTCGGGAAATTACCAGTTCCTGTTACACCATTCTTTGAATAAACAAACTCACCGGATACATAAGAAGCGTCATCAGAATAAACTGCACTTGTCTTAGGATATCCTGTCCGATTCTTTTCAAAGAAAGCTTCCAGTGTATGGCATCCATAAGCCAATGAGGCCCATTTCTGAACAATAATCTGTTCAATACGTTGATCAACTGTTCCTGCCGTGTTATAAGCATAAGCACCTGTGAGCAAAGACCCAATTGATTGCCCGGTTGCAATAAATGAAGCTTTAACCCCATTCTCATACTTAGCTTTAGCACCTGTACCGGAATAATATCTTTCGAGTGCTTCGGCCTGCATGAAATAAGACTCTGCTGCTGAAATGAATACTACAGGGTCGGTAGCACTCTGTACAGGAGTCTTAGCTGCAGAATTATTTGAATTTGCTGTCAAGAAATCACCTTGATGCATACTCGTAGGATTAGTAGCTCCAAAGTATGTGATTACA